>CAYHSR010000102.1:0-2992 GCA_964359335.1 uncultured Gammaproteobacteria bacterium
TTCGGATTCAACGCTTAAGCAAGATGAATCGGCTATCTTAGATCCAGAGACTGATTATGAAAAGGAAAAACATGAAGAAGAAAAATTGTTATCAGAATTCGTAACTGACACCAATCGTTCTTTGTGCATAGCGCGTTTGGGCAATGTTTATGGCGACGTAAAAAATCGCGGTGTGGTAAATCATATTTTGTTTTCTTTAATCAACAAAACACAATTCTGTTTAAATGGCGATGGTAAAAATTTACGGGATTTTATTTTTGTAGAGGACGCGGTAAGCTTGTTGTCAGGTCTTATTCACCGCAAGAATTTTGAGACTATTGAAATGTTTAATGTGTGTACAGGAGAAGGCACTTCGTTAATGGCATTTATTAATCATATAGAAAAAATGGCCGGCAGAGAGATTGATATTCAAAATACAAATGATAAAGAGAGAATAAAAAGTGTTGTAGGGAATAATCAAAAAATTTTGCAGGCTTTAAATATATTGCCACAGCATGATTTGGTAAGCGGACTTAAGAAAACTTGCGATAATTATTTTAATCATTATAAATTTAATCAAGATTAATATGTCAGAATTAAAAGGAAAAACAGTGCTGGTCACCGGAGGAACCGGCTCTATTGGTTCAGAAATAGTTAGAAAACTTATTGAATGCGAAGTAAAACAAGTGCGTGTTTTTAGCCGCGATGAGACAAAACAATTTGAATTGGCTTACCGCCTTCATGGCGACCCGCACATTAGGTTTTTAATTGGCGATGTGCGCGACAAGGAACGCCTGCAAATGGCTATGGAGGGAGTAGATGTGGTTTTTCACGCGGCGGCGCTTAAACACGTTGTTTCTTGCGAACTTAATCCGTTTGAGGCTGTTAAGACTAATGTCCAGGGTACACAGAACGTCATCTCTTGCGCCTTAGCAAATGACGTGGAGAAAGTGATTAGTATTTCCACTGATAAGGCGGCGGACCCAACCAATGTTATGGGCTGCGCCAAACTTTTGGCGGAGAAATTAATTTTGGCCTCTTATTTTTATAAAGGAAAACACAAAACAAAATTTTGTTCAGTCCGTTTTGGCAATGTGCTTGGCTCGCGCGGTTCAGTAATCCCGCTGTTCATCAGCCAAGTTAAAGAGGGTGGACCGGTTACAGTCACCGATCCGGAAATGACTAGGTTTTTTATGTCTATTAGTCAGGCGGTAGATCTCATTTTTAAAGCCTCGGAACTTATGAGGGGGCAAGAAGTATTTATTTTGAAAATGCCAGTCGCCAGTATAGGCGATTTGGCCAAAGCTGTAATAAACATAATGCAGGACAAAAATAGCGGTGTTGGCGAAATTCCGATTAAAATTATTGGAAAAAAGGCGGGGGAAAGAAAACACGAAAAACTATTAACTTTGGACGAGTCCGAAACCGCTCTGGAAAGAGATGATATGTATATCATAAGGCCAAATGTTGAATATGAAATTTTTCATGATTTTAAACCGGAGGAGTATCCTGACAGTCGTCCAGCCACCGTAAAGGAGTATTCTTCCAAGAGTGAAAAATCGATGTCATTGGAAGATGCAAAGAAAATGATTCTGTCAATTGATGGATTGAAATTAGATTTTTGATACGCCTGTGCGTTAGCTGAATTATGAAAACTGTAATCATTACAATAACTAGGGGCACATTAGCGAGGAACATGCTTCGAACCGGCATATTGGATTTGTCGCTTAAAGAGGAGGACATAAAGGTGGTTTTGGCGATTCCGAATAAAGTGGAGGATTATTTTAGAAAAGAATTTAGTCATCCGCGCATATTTATTGAACAGTTGCCACCTAAATCAAAATCAAGCAAATTTAGAAATTTTTTAGTGATCCTGTTTAACGGACTTGTATATACTGAAACGGAGAAAAGAAAGCTTAGATATGGCGGCGCTCACAAGCATCCAGTATCAAAATTAGAGTTTTTTTTGAAAGATCTGTCTTTTTCTGCGCTAAGCAGAGTTAAATTCATTAAACACCTCGCGCGGTGGATAGAACAAAAAATATTCGTGGAACGCGATTATGATTATTTGTTTGAGAAGTATAAGCCAGATTTGATATTTTGTTCCTCAATTTATTCTGGGCCGGATGTTATTTTTATCAAAGCCGCTAAACGTTTTGGCGTTCCATCTGTAAGCATGCCCAAGAGTTGGGATACTATAGGACGTTTATTTTTTAGGGCGCCTTCCACGAAGTTTATTGTGAACAATGAATTTATGACAAGTTGGACTGTTGAAAATCAATTAATTAAAAAAGAAGACATCTTTCCTTGCGGGTTTCCACAATTTGATATTTACGTTAACAAAAAAAAATATTTATCCAAAGAAGAATTTTGTCAAAAAGTGGGATTTGATTGTGCGAAGCCGATTATTCTTTACGCATCAGAGGGTTTGTGGACGCATTGGGATGCGGCTTACATTGAGGATTTAATAAAAAATTATAATATCTTAGAAAAATATAATCTCATTCTGCGTCCGCATTTTAGCAATATGCAGGATAAACCGTATGATCAGTTTAGCAATTATAAAGGAGTGTATGTGGATGACAAAAATGTTCGTCTTACGACAATGTTTGGAGATTGTTGGGATCCGACTTTTGAAAATATGGACTGGTTGGCGGAAATAATAAATGTCTCCGATGTTGTTGTCACTTTTATGTCTACATTTGTATTAGACAGTTTCGCTTATAATAAACCTGTCATCAATATTTACTATGATTTGCCGGCACAAAAGGCGGATGATAAACCGGTCATTCCAATGGGGGCGCTTTATAATTGTACGCACTATAACGCAGTCTTGGCGGAGAAGTCGACAATTTTGGCCCGAAATGGCGGAGATGTGATGGAGTGGATTGAAAAATTTATTGCTAATCCAGAAATTTTGGCTCATGAAAGGCAACGAACTTTGGATAAGCTGTGTTATAAACTTGATGGGCAATCTGCCAAAAGGATATATCAGGTTATCTTTAATAGCATG
>CAYHSR010000103.1:0-2947 GCA_964359335.1 uncultured Gammaproteobacteria bacterium
ATGGTCAGTCCAGTGTAATGATTCTGGGTGATAGGATACCGGTTATGTGCCAGGTGGAGGCCATCGGCGCGTTATCAGCGCATGCTGATCAGGAAAAAATTTTGGCTTGGCTGGGTCGACCTGAAATTTTGCCGAAAAAAGTTATTCTCAATCACGGTGAACCTGAGCAGGCAGATCTTCTATGTGATAAAATTGTACGCAATCTTGGAATAGATGTAAATTTAGCTAAGACAGATGTGGTCTGGGAAGTATAGATAAATAATGAATAATGAATGCCGTCTTAAATAAGGCGGTTTTTTTTGTTATCAAATTTTTTTTGCGCACTGTCGTCCTGTGGATAACCGTCCTAAAAAGGCGTTTGACGGTGGATAGCAAGTGGAGTATAATGGATATTAGTGGAGAAAAGTGGGGAAATATAAATTAGAATGATTCAAGTTTAGTATATGTTTATCGGTGAGTACAACCATGCCATAGATGACAAAGGTCGGTTGGCCATACCGGTTAAATTTAGGCGTGAATTACAGACCGGAGCGGTGGTAACTCGCGGATTGGATAACTGTCTATTTTTGTATACTAGAGATGAATGGCAAAAACTGGCGGAAAAGTTGTCGTCTCTTCCGTTTAGTCAGTCTAACAGTCGAGCGTTCGCGCGTTTAATGTTAGCTGGCGCGATGGATGTAAAATTAGATAGTCAGGGGCGAATTATTCTGCCAGAATATTTACGCCAGTTTTCCTCTTTGAAAAAGAATACCATAATCGCCGGGTTGTATAACCGTTTAGAAATCTGGGAAGAAGACAATTGGAAAAAATATAAACAACAAACCGAATCGCGAAGCAATGAGATTGCGGAAAGAATGGGAGAATTGGGGGTATAAAATAGATAGACTAATTTATAATGTATGCGCCACATCCCAGTCTTATTAAATGAAGTTCTGGATGGATTGAATCTGAGATCAGGAATGAATGCCGTGGATTGTACTTTGGGTGATGGCGGACATAGTGAAAAAATTTTGGAAGAAATATCTCCGAAAGGAAAATTAATCGGAATCGATGCCGATCCAGAAGCGGTTTTAGAAGCCAAGCAATATCTATATCGCTTCGCGGAAAATTTTATCGCCATTAGAGATAATTTTGTAAATTTAAAAAAGATAATTCAAGATAATAATTTTGAAAAAACTGGCGCGGTATTGTTGGATCTGGGCTGGTCTAGCTCGCAGTTCGCGCGGCGCGGTCGAGGCTTTAGCTTTCAAAATTTGGTTGAGCCGTTGGACATGCGTTACGCCTTTAAATCAGAAATAAAAGACGATAAAACGGCATCATATATCCTAAATAATTATAATCAATCTGAGTTAGAGCGAGTGTTTAGAAAATATGGCGAAGAGAAAAATAGTCATACAATAGCGGAGGCGATTGTCGTCAAGCGCAAAAAGAAAAGGATTGAATTAGCGGGAGAGTTGGTGGATATTATTTTGTCAGTAAAACCACGAACAGAAAAAATCCATCCAGCGACGCGAATATTTCAAGCCCTGCGGATAGAAGTTAATAATGAGCTTGAGGTATTAAAGTCGGTTTTACCGCGAGCGCTGGAGATTTTGGCGCCCGGTGGGCGGTTGGCGGTGATTACTTTCCATTCTTTGGAAGATAGAATCGTTAAACAATTTTTTCAAAAACAATCCGGCCTAAAACAAATTCAATTAATTAATAAAAAACCAATTATCGCCTCATCAGATGAATTAAAAAACAATCCCAAAGCCCGTAGCGCGAAATTGAGAATCGTTGAGAAAAATTAACAAAAATTAAAAAAAGTCATTCCAAATATTTTTACTATATTTATTATATATTTTTATTATGTCAATCAAACGTCAAATTCAATATCAATTTAAAAATTTACTCCAGGCCTTTACCTCTTGGCGTTTGCCTGCTTGGGTAAACGGTTGGGCGATTAAAGTATTTTTAATAGCCATTATTTTATTTTTTGGCTCTTCTTATATTCTAAAAATCGCCTCTGGGGCTTCCAGCAGTTATGAAATCCATAAATTAGAGAATCAGGCGCAAAATTTAGAAGAAGATCTTAATAAACTAAAAGTAGCGGTAGCCGAATATAGTTCACTATCTTCCATCAATAGCCGACTGAAAGAAACCGGCATGGTTCCGGTAGGAAGTTTGACGTTTTATGATACTGAAGAACAGAAAGTGGCGAAAAGATAGATATCATTTAACATATATCATATAGTAAATAACATCGATACTGGAGTATAATTAATTCAATTCAGCCTTACAAGTCTTTTTTCCAATATTCGCCTCCCCGCTATAACTCGCGCTTATATAACAGCCAATCGGTTGTTTTTTTATTTTTGGAATTAGGATAGTCAATTCTTCAAAATTGGGATTAGGATTATTTATAGCAATCACCGGAATTTTTAGAGTATAGGCAAGAGTGTTGGCAGTTACAACCGCAATTCTAGTACTGGTGAATCCTCCATGTCCTACAACCACAATTAAACCGGTCAATGTTTTGAGAGTTGTTTTATTGGTTTTTAAAATTTTTTCAATACAAATTAATAACTCGCGATTTTGTCCCAAGTACGATTTCTCATTATATTTTTTATCGTCAAAGAGTGATAATTTTAATATGTCTTTGGTGGAGAGGTTGATCAGGATATACATAGTGCTATTTACTCTTTTTTTCAATTATGGTAGAATTTGTTTATTAGTAATTTTAATTTATTTTATTCAAATATGCAAGATAATCCATTTGAGGGAGCGGTCAAACAGTTAGAAAAGGTTAATAAATTAATTCGTTTGGAGGCCAATATTTTAGAGCAGTTAAAGTATCCGCATAAGGTCTTGGAGGTTTCTATTCCGGTCAGAATGGACAATGGAACAGTCAAAGTATTTAGAGGATATCGCTCTCAATTTAATAATGCTCGCGGGCCGTATAAAGGCG
>CAYHSR010000104.1:0-2642 GCA_964359335.1 uncultured Gammaproteobacteria bacterium
ATATCCATCACGCTATGCAAGTCGGCTAATGATTGGCCGATTGGATGATGAGAACTGACTAACTCCATTAGTTTATTTCGTCCGCGCGCACCCAACTGGCTGGCTAATAAAAGTTCGGCTTCGCCAATATCAATCCCAGCCATAATTCTATTTACTTTGGTTTTACCGTCATCAATATGAATTCGACTGTCGGAATAAGGATTAGCCAACCGTTCTTTGTCAAAAAACTCTTGGTCTTTTGGCTTGCAGTCATCAAGTTCTTTTTTAACTCGCGCTAAGTATTCTTTTACTCCATTCGCGCCCCGTGGATCAGCTTTGATTCCCATTTTTAGTCCGATCGCAAAAATCTGTTTTACGTTTAGCATAGATTTAAATAAATGGATAAATTTTACTCTATTTTAAGACAAAAAAACCGGTCTGTCAAACCTTCTCTAACAATATTCTTTATCAACTTATACCCCATGCAAATAACCCCAACTATGCAATTTATCACTATCTTCATACCAACGATCGCCAATATCTGTCCGATAATACATATTGGGAATCAAAATATTTTGAATTCTATTATAGGCCTGTTGTTGCGCCTGTTTCATGGTGGTGCCTAAACCAGTCACCAACAGAGCTTTACCGGATAAACCGGTGATTGTCCACTGGCCATTAACTAATTTAATGTCTTCAATATGCACTCCATCATTATTTTGATTTCTATTTTTAAAAACGATCGTCGCATTTTTGGAATACGCGTCAAAGGTGGCTTTGTCGTAAAAAGGATAAGGCGGCGCCACTATGCGAACTCCGATTTGAAAACCGCGTTTGGTTTTGATCTCAAAGTTCTCATTAGCCGCCAAACGATATAAAAACTCCCCAATCGGCATATTAATTCCATCCTGTTGAATGCTGATAGTCGGATAGCCAAATCTTGTGGTCCATTCAAGAGGATAAATTCCGTTTCCATTGACGATGCAGTTCAAATCTACATAGCCTACATAACCTTCCTCGGCGAATTTTTTTTCCATTTTTTTCAAAGTATTATTAAATAGTTTATTCGGTTCAGTCCAAAACATGCTTGTTCCCATCTCGCCGGTGGCCGGCCCGATATTCCCCGGAAATAATCTTTTGTGTTCAAAATTAATATTGACCGGCGCCAAAAAATTTTTACCGTTAAAAAATGCTCCGACGGCCACTTCAACACCATTAACTTTCTTCTGCAATTGAAATAATTTAATGACTTCCGACCATACTCGCTTGTAAGCCTCCAATACCCTTACAACATCGCTGCCGTCATCTTCCATGCCGACAAACAATAGCCGTTTTAAATTCGCCGCCTCGCCGCATGGTTTAATAACGTAAGCGTCTGGATAAATTTTAACATATTCAATCGCTTCATCAAAACCGGTAAAATCATGATAACTTAAAATATTAATGCCGCACTTTTTTAGTTCGTTTTGTCCAAAAGAACGATCATCTTCCAATTGATCCGTAAAGGGCGTACCGCCAATTACCTTCTTTCCCTGTTGTCTCAGTCGCTGAGCGTGCTCTCCTTGTCCTAAAACATCATCAAAAACAACAACATCCGCCCAATCAACATTGCTTTCCCAGTCAGCGGTTTTATCAACAAAACCGTCGGCGATGTCTTGCTCCAATTCACTTTTAATATAATATTTAACACTATGGCCTTCTCTAGTCACCTGCCAAGCAATATCATTAATAAGGGCATCTAATGATACAAATAAAAACTTCTTTTTTTCCATATATGGGATGATTAAATTAAAAAATCCGAGTATCCGCGAGATTAACTTTCTTCCACTCCCAATTTAAATATCTTTTCGTCTATCACGATCTCTTTGTCGCCAAATCCCTGCCTAATATCACTGGAAGCGGTATGCTTCATAAGCTCATCTTTATATTCAACAAAAATTTGTCGCAACAATTCATCGCTGGTTTCATATTGAACAATGGATTTATTATCAATAGCCAAATTTTTCTCTTTGCGCAACTGATTTATGGCCCGTATAATTTCGCGAGATAGACCGGCTTTTTTTAATTCTTCAGTAATCTCAATATTCAAAGCCATCTTTAAACCGCTATCTTCTTTAACGATAAGATATTCACCGCTCACCACCTCTGCTGCGCTTTCAACCATTCTAATATTTAACTCGTCGGCAATAATATTCAGAAACTCGCTTGTTAATTGTTTATGATTAATTGTTAATTTAGACAATGGTTGCTTAACTTTTATACCTGATTCAACCCGCAACGACAGTCCCATCTCCACAATCTTTCTTGCTATAGCCATATCACTAATCGTCTGCTCATCAATCATTTTATCCTCTACCTCCGGCCATTCTTCCAAATGCACGCTCTCCTTATCGCCACCAAGCTCCTGATAAATTTTCTCCGCTATAAATGGTGTAAATGGTGCCATTACTTTTGATAAAGTCAAAAGCACGACGCGTAAAGTAATTGTAGCGCCGGCCTTGTCTTCAGTATCGCCTATTTTGAAACGATCGCGCGAACGACGGACATACCACTGAGAAAGTTCTGTAATAAAATCAACAATCGGACGACTTGCTTCAGCTAATTTATATTCGTTCATTTTTTCAGTCACCTCTCTTACTAATAACTGCATTTTCGCGATAATC
>CAYHSR010000104.1:2652-2903 GCA_964359335.1 uncultured Gammaproteobacteria bacterium
ATACTTATAACTTTGGACTTCCAACTTCTGATTTTTATCAGCGTACATTTGGTAAAATTCTAACACATTCCAAATTATGTTCACTACTTTATTATACATTTCCCTCACTCCGCTTTCGGAAAAACTCAAACTTTCGGCATGCATGACTGGAGAGCTAACTAAATAATACCTCAAGGCATCGGCGCCATATTGTTCCAAAATTTTGGCAGGAT
Source organism: uncultured Gammaproteobacteria bacterium (assembly GCA_964359335.1). GTDB lineage: Bacteria > Patescibacteriota > Patescibacteriia > Magasanikbacterales > GWA2-37-8 > CAYHSR01. The sequence goes on from CAYHSR010000104.1 coordinate 2,865, forward strand.
CAGGATAATTATTTAGATGCTTGCTCATTTTCTTGCTAT
>CAYHSR010000105.1:0-2885 GCA_964359335.1 uncultured Gammaproteobacteria bacterium
CATTTTTACCGGTTTTGCCAGAACGCCTTTTTCATCTTTCATAAAATCAAAATTCGGTTCTTTGCCGGCTAACAGCGCGTCAATCACCTGCTTCACCATCTCGTAAGGCAAAGCGCCGGAAATCAAATAACCATTGGCAAATGTCGCTGGTGTTCCGCTTACACCCAAAGAAGCGCCTAATTGCGCGTCTGCTTTCACTGTCGCGGCTTGTTTGCCTTCATCCAAACACGCGCTGAATTTCTTCGGCGCCTCAAAATCCAATGCATCCGCGGAATTTACCCCACCAAAACTTAATCCCTCGCCTCTCAACTGCAAACCAAGTAAGACAAAAAACCCTATTGCGCATAAAACTAAAAACCCGGCCACTCCGCCGACTATAAAAGTTTGCTTCGGGCTCATTAGGTCAAAAACACTTTTTTTTTGCTCGTCCATAAATTTAAAAAATTAAAAATTAAAAGTTAGCAACTAACAAACGATGCACGAATAAATTTTTTGGCAATCGTTGTTAATTGTTGGTTGTTAATTGTTCACTCACATTCTATCAAACCTATCAGTTCCTGGCAAGCCCTTCATACATATTTGATAATTTGCTGGCAATAATCGTCCAATCATACTTCTCTTCCGCCACTTGCCGCGCTCTCACCCGCCATTCTGCCATTCCATCTTTGTCAGAAAAAAATCCCAAAATCGCGTTTGCTATTCCTCCCGGATCATTCGGCTTAACAACAACGCCAGCGTCTTGCGCCACAGTACGAACACCAGCCAAATCAGTTGCCACAACTGGCACAGCACTTGCCATTGCTTCCAAAAGCACCATGCCGAACGCCTCGCCTTGATTCGTTGATGGCAAGACCGATAAATCAGCGAGATTATAATAATATGGCAATTCTTTATCAGAAATTTTACCGACGAACTTTACCAATTTGTTTAAGCTGAAAAAATTCGCTTGCGCTTCAAAATCCTGCTTCAACTCCCCTTCTCCAACAAAAACACACTGTACCGGCGTATTATTATCTTTTAAAAATCGCAACGTTGTAAGTAAAATCGGAATACCCTTAAAATAGTGCGCCGCATCCATTCCTCCAACGAATAAGACGGTTGGTAAATCTGAAGATAGTTGGTGACGCCTAAATAGCGCTTCCGGTTTTTCGCGCGGTTTAAATTTTTCCAAATCCACGCCAAACGGCAATTCCAACCATTGATCTGGTTTTTCTTTGTATAAAAATCCAGCGTCGCTGTTTTCCAAATAATCAAACGAACTGACAATTAATTTATCGGCCGAACGCAAAATGCGCGGCATCCAAAATTTCGCATAATATTTAAAAAACAACCCCTTCCAACCCGGCGCGCGCGTATCCATGTGGTAAGTGATAACTAACGGCTTCTGTGGATTTTTTAACTTCCATTTTCTAACTAAATTCGCCACCCCAAAAAAAGGATAGTGCAGATGTACCAAATCAAATCGGTCCAGTTCATTTTGAATTTGCGGAATATAGGCGGCGTTACCATATCGCAAAGCCGGTTTTAATCGCGTGGCATAATCAATTTTTTCTTGCACTTTTTCATCGTGAACTTCCGCTGGTTTGTCCTCCGCTGGTCTAATTTCTTCCGCCTGATAATAGCCTGGTGTCAAAACTTCCACCTCATGCCCAAGCTCTGCCAGGTGACTCACCGTCTGAAACACAACATTACCCATACCGGCGTAGTATGGAGGATAGGTGCAAACGATGTGAGCAATCCTCATAAATCAAAATGAAAATATCAAAATGTAAAATTTTTAATTTTGATTTTTAATTTTTCCATTTTCTAATGATTCTTTCCTCACAATCTTTGTAACGTCTCTCCCCACCGCTTCCAGTTTAACATTCAATTTAAACAAAATATAAAAAATTACAACTAGAGAAACATAAAATACAAAATCCGCGCCGCGGCCGATACCCAAGTAATTCGCCACTACTCCGGTGCTATTTGGCCACAAAACCAGAAACACTGCCAACAACCAAAAACCAATCCAAAAAATCGCACCTTTTGGACCAAGCAAACCCTCTCGCTTGCGTTTGACGACACTGATGACGGCAAATAGAGAAAAGAGAATAAATAGAAGTTGGAAGAGAAATAACATATTTTAAAAATTCACCTAATTACCCAATTCACCCATTCGGCCTGAGCTCATGGCCGAAGGCTAATTTCTAATAAAATGCCAAATCATAAATACACAATTAAATATTTTGAATTGGAAATTTTATTAGATAAATTAGACAATTAGGTGAATTAGAAATTATTAATATTATTTTAAAAACTTACCAACAACAATATCTTTAACTACTCTCATCGCCCCTCCCCATCCTTGTCCATATTCACGATACACCACTTTAACAGGAAATTCAATATGTCTTAACCCCAATTTCTTGCCCTGCGCTGGGATCTCGCTGGCATGGGCCATCCGATCTTGAACAATGTGGATTTGCGACAAAGCACGTTGATTTAAAATACGAAAACCATTATGCGCGTCAGTCAAATTAATGTCAAAAAATATCTGATTGAATAATCTGCCCAACGGTAATAAAATCTTGCGTTTAAACGGTGGAAGCTGCGAACGATTATCTAAAAATCTGGAACCGAATAAAATATCTGCCCCACTTTTCTGCAATTCAGCCAACGCCGGCTTAATATCCATAACATCAAATTGTCCGTCAGCGTCAAAATCAATTACATAATCAGCTCTAATTTTACGCGCATATTCATGGCCGGTTTGAAGCGCTGCGCCTTGTCCGCGGTTGATTTTATGGCGCAACACTACGCCAGCCTTATCCTGAGCTTTCCGAATAATTTTTTCCGCTTCTAATGCGGTATTATCAATTGAGCCATCATCAACCACCACAACT
>CAYHSR010000106.1:0-2813 GCA_964359335.1 uncultured Gammaproteobacteria bacterium
TTGAGCACAAATTTTGATTTTAAATTTATTAAAATTTAAAATCATTTAACGGGGTAAGTAATCCGTAAATTCAAGCTTCGCTTGTTAGCTCAATGAGTACATTGACCTACTGGGTCGCTTTCATTAACGGATTACTTATTATATCACAATCATTTTGTCAACGGGTGTTGATAAATGGCTGAAAATCCGCTAAAATTCAATTGCAACTAATGTGAAGCGCGGGCTTTGCCCGCCGAAGCTTTAGCGAAGGCGGGGTGTGGTGCAATGGTAGCATGAGTCTTTTGGGAAGATTTGATCCGAGTTCGAATCTCGGCACCCCGACCAATTCAGACATTTTGAAAAAGGATTTTAAAGCTATGGACATAAATAAAATTAGACAAGATTTTCCCTTATTGCAAACGAAAATTCATGGAAAATCTATAATTTACTTTGATAACGCCTGCCAGGCCTTACGGCCTTGGCAGGTTATCAATGCCATAAATGATTATTATCAGAAATATTCGGCTTGCGGCGGCCGCAGCGTCCATAGATTGGCGGAGGCGGTGACTCAAAAATGTGACGAATCAAGAGAAGTAATCGCTAATTTTATTGGCGCAAAAAGAAAAGAAGAAATAATCTTTACTCGCAATACTACCGAAGGAATAAATTTAATCGCCCGATCTTTGGGACTAAAAAGGGGAGATATTGTTTTAATTACCGATAAAGAACATAATTCTAATTTAATTCCATGGCAGATTTTGGCAAAAAATATTGGGATTGTCCACAAAATAGTTCCCTCAAAAAAAGACAACACTTTTGACTTAGAGAAATTTATAGAAATAATGACAGAACAAGTAAAATTGGTCTCAATGGTTTGGACTTCTAATTTGGACGGGGTGACAATTCCGGCGCGCGAAATAATCAGTATTGCCCGCGAAAAAGGAGCAAGGGTGTTGATAGACGCCGCTCAGACTGCTCCGCACCAGAAGATTGATGTGGCAATGCTGGATGTGGATTTTTTAGCTTTTTCCGGCCATAAAATGCTCGGACCGTCCGGCACAGGAGTATTATACGGAAAATATAAACTTTTAGAGGAATTGGATCCTTTTTTGGTCGGCGGAGAAACGGTTGAGTATTCAACTTACGAAAATTATAAATTACTTCCGCCTCCGGAAAAATTTGAGGCTGGATTACAGGATTATGCCGGTATCATTGGATTGGGCGAAGCGGTTAAATATCTTGAGGCAATAGGGTTTGATAATATAAGAGAACAGGAATTGAAACTTAACCATTATATAACGGAAGAAATAAACAAACTGTCAAGAATAAAAATCATCGGACCGAATAATCCTGCCTTAAGGTCGGGTATTATTTCTTTTTATATTGACGATGTTGATATGCACCAGTTTGCCTTGATGTTGGACGAGATGTCCAATATTATGATCAGATCAGGTCAGCACTGCGTTCATTCTTGGTTTAACGATAAGAAGATTAAAAATTCCGCCCGGGTGTCTTTGTATTTTTATAACACAATGGAAGAGGCAGAAATATTTATCAGCGGTTTAAATAAAATAATAAAAATACTATAAATTATGATCTGTATTATAGCTTTGATAGTGTTTTCCATACTGGGCATTTTCAGCGCCACACATCGGGCGTTAGCTAAAGAGGCGCTGGATTGCGTATTCAGGCGGATAATGCTTAGGCCGTGCAATACCGGGTTCAACGAAAAAATTAAAAGCCAATTAGTCGCCAAGATGTTGAACAGGTCTGTTTTTGCCGCCCGTATTTTTAATAGATATTTTGAAGTTTTTTCCTGGGCATTCCTTATTCTGATGGTTGTAAGCACTTTTTGGGTAGTTAAGGGCGGATATAATTATTATCTATATGGCAGTTGCAACGGTTTAAATCAGAGCGGATTTTGCGCCTTTGACCCCAAGGGAGAAAATAACAAGGTCACGGAAATCAACGCTCAGTGCGGAACAGAAGAAAAATCAGAAAAAAATGTTTCATTGGACAATGTTGATTTGTCATCTTTTCCAACGAAGAATGTCGGTTCAAAAGATACAGTAGTATTAATTGGCTGCTATGAATGCGACTATACCAGAAAGGCCTACCCCGATATCCAAAAATTAGTCAGAGAGAAAAAAGCCAATTACATTTTCGCCCACTACCCAGCCAAAGAAAATACTAATTATTTATCTGAAGTCGGCTATTGCGTATACAAAGAATACGGCGAAAAATTCTGGGCTTTCAATGATTATTTATTCACGGTTGATAAAGTGGAAATTTACCAACCTGAATATATAGGGACGATACTGAAAAACTTTGATTTTGATGTTAACAAAATAAATGATTGCATTAATGATCCCGCGATAAAAGAAGCAGTGAATAATCAAGTCAACCAATTAAGAAAAACCCATTTATACGGAACACCAACCGTGTTTATTAACGGTAAGGGATTGGTTGGACCAAAGCCCTATCGGGTATACAAAAGTATGCTTAATAAATTTATTATATTCTAATTAAAAGGTAAAGTGTTAAAATTAAAATAATTTAATACCATTCTCAACATTTTTCGTTCAAAAAAGGTTCGAGCTTCGTTCAGTAATTGCGACATTAGAGCCACTTATCGAGCTTGCGAGATTAGTGGGTCTTATGTCCGCAGAAACGAAGTGAAGGCGGACTCACCGAGTATTCAACCAGCCCTCCTACGCCCTTCGGGCTTCCGGGGGCGTAAGAATAACTAAACTCGCCTATGGCTCGTTAAGTTATTCTAACGCGGGTATCGTATAGCGGCATTACCACAGGTTTCCAACCTGTTGACAGGGGTT
>CAYHSR010000107.1:0-2781 GCA_964359335.1 uncultured Gammaproteobacteria bacterium
TAATTTTAAAAACTCGCCACCCTCGCTTTCTTTTCGGTCTAAGCTCGGGCCGCTCGTCTGGCTTTTGGTCTTTTTTTATTTCTTCCGCTAAAATTATGCGCATTTTATTTTTACAGGCAATCAATTGATAATGATGTTTAAATTATAACAGTGCAAGCCGTTTTTGGTCAACCCCCACACCTAATAGAGATCAGGAAGTAAAATCCTCTTTGATTCTAACTTTCAATGAACTTAAAGCGTTTTCTCATAATCACATTTTTTATTAGATTGCTTCCTGTTGTGTTTTTAAATTTAATTTATTGAGATTTTTGTATAATCAAAAAATAATTTTTTGCCCTTGACTTTTTAAAAGTACAAACAAAATATATTATCTCTATTAGGTGTGGGGGTCAAGTTGATTTTTTATTAAATATCTGTTATTATATATATAAGTTATTAAAGTGGCAAGTTAACCAGAAAATTTGACGAAATCCAATAATTTTATTAAAGTATAAATATATGGACAAAACTTTTCGCTATCATGTTATTTTTCGGCCCGAACCGGCCGGTGGTTTTACTGTAATTGTGCCGAGCTTGCCGGGTTGTGTTACTTATGGAAAAAATTTGAAAGAAGCTAAGGAAATGGCTGCCGATGCAATCAAGGGTTATATTATTTCTTTAAAGAAGCACCAAGAACCAATACCGACTGATGAAGAAAATTATTTTGCTTTAGTTGAAGTTAAAAAGATGTCCGCCTGTGCCTAAACTGCCGAGCATTTCTGCAAAAAAGCTAATGAAGATTTTACAAAATCTTGGCTTCGAGTTAGACCATGCTACTGGAAGCCATTTTATTTATTTCAATTCTAAAACTAAAAAAAGAGCTGTCGTTCCATACCACACTAAAGACTTGCCAATCGGCACGGTCATGAGTATTATCAGAAGTATTAATCTTAGCCGGAAAGAATTTGAAGATTTATTAAAGTAAACTAATCAATATGCCGCAGTATCAAAAATCTCAAAATATAGAACCAACTCAAAATTCAGTAAATCCCATTAATTTTTTAAAATCCAAACCCGAAATATTTTTAACACTTATCACCGCCGCCTCGTTAGCGATTGTGCTTGGATTAGTTGTGGATGCCACAGTATTTTTATGGCAATGGGGAAATAATAAAAAGTCAGCGGCGCCGCCCCCGCCGGTGGAAAATAATATAGCCAACTGGCAAACTTATCGGAATGAGGAATACGGATTTGAGGTGAAGTATCCGGGAGAGTGGGAAGTATTAACTCAGGAAGGCAGGATTGAGTTGAGAAGTGGCTCTAAACCAGCTGGTGACTTGGAGACAAATGTTGGTTTATCCATTTCAGTGATGGAGAATGATAAAAAACTTAATTTAGAACAAATTGTTATTAATAATGAAACTAACAAGCAAGATACGTACATCTACCAAAATAAGGAAAATATTCTGATAGATGGCAAACCTGCCTTTAAGGCTGATATTGGTAATTGGGGAATGGTGCAAGCTCAACAATATTTAATTATTGCTAATGGTAAGATTTACAATATTATTATTGATGGGTTACAAGAATATTTTAAGGAGCCGGAAAAAATAGTATCTACTTTTAAATTTATTAAGCCCTTCGATACAAGCAACTGGCAGACTTATCGTAATGAGGAGTGGGGATTTGAGGTGAAGTATCCTGAAAATTGGTATTATAAAGAAGCGGAAAATTCTATTAATTTTTATATAGAGAATAAAGATTTAATGTTAGAAGGAGATTTAATTTTTGCAATTTCAATTAGTATCCGGTCTGGGCAGGGGCAAACTCCAACCGACTGGGCCGAGTCAAAAAATAAATATAATGGTAGTATAGTTTATTTAAAATTGGATGGCCATGACGCTGCTCAAGTTCAAGACTATCTCGGTCGAGAAACATTTATTGCCTATAATTTGCATGAATATGTAATAGCATCCCCAAATTTCGGCGATGTCGAGATGAATTCTGATATTGTCAATGTTTATAACCAAATCCTCTCCACCTTTAAATTTATTTATTAGTGTTAATTCATACTGGCTTTAGCCAGGTTGCAGCTTCGGGCGATGCTAAATGATTTCTAAACCCCGCTAAAGCGGGTATGAAATTTTGGGCGTGTAGCTCCGCCTTGCCCGCTAAAATTTTTGGATGATTAGCTCGACTGGTTACCCCAGCGCCAAAGCCCGCGACGAAGCTGGGTGTAGCAGAAAAGTCTGACTCGCGCGGAGTCGCCTCCCGCCTTCGCTCCGATATTACATCGGAGCTTCGGTGGACCGAGGCGGCTTACTCCGGAGAATGTAGTGGTTGATGATTGGCTTGGTGCGGGGCAAGGAGCGTTCCATTCATTCACCCGCCCAAATTTTGGGGGCAACTAGCTCAGTTGGTTAGAGCGCGGCGTTCACATCGCCGAGGTCACAGGTTCAATTCCTGTGTTGCCCATGTTATTAAAATTTACTAATAAAATATGACCCCAACAATCCAATCTGTCAAAAAGAAAATTCTCCCGACGCTAATCCGTCACGATGTCAAAAAGGCGGCGCTTTTTGGCTCCATTGTCCGCGGCGAACTGAAGAAAAAAAGTGATGTTGATATTTTAATTGAGTATAAAAAAGACGATAAAACTTTACTTGATTTTGTGGGGCTAAAGTTGGATTTAGAAGAAAAGTTGGGCCGAAAAGTTGATCTCTTAACTTACAATTCCATCCATCCACTATTAAAGGATATTATCTTAAACGAACAAAAAGTTATTTATGAAAAAAGATCCTA
>CAYHSR010000108.1:0-2775 GCA_964359335.1 uncultured Gammaproteobacteria bacterium
TGAATTTTGAATTTTCAATTTTGATTAAATGACCAAATTATTTAATGTTTTAAAATTGAATAATTAAAAATTTATTCAAAATTCAGAATTCAAAATTAGAAATTAAAAATGGGAGTCATTTAACTCCCATTACTATATATTAAATCAGTCAAGATGGCAAGGGATGCTAATTAGTACCCGGCAACGCTGTCGTAAAGACTTATAAAAAATTTTTGCAAAGGATTTGTTGGCTTAGCTTCACTGGGGTATAAAGATGTTATGCTACATAATGTATCCACTAATTCGCCATTCGGTTGACACCCAAGTTCACCAAATGTGGGGAGGCACATATTCATAACCCATGACTTATCTGTATTTACATAAAAACCCGCATCTGTTTTCCATTTATCCATACCGGGCAATAATTTCAAAAACTGCCATATACCAAGTCGATCTATTACTTTTAAGCCCTGTTCATCTAAGGACGATCTGAGTATTATTATTGAGCTTGCGCACGTGGCCGTTGTTGGGTCATAAGATGATTGTGATGAACAGAGATTCGCTTTTTGTTTTGCTATTTCACAAATTTTTGCAGTTTCTTTTCGTTGACAAGACGGAGTATCTGTTCCTTTATAAGTTAGTTTAATACAATCCAGCTGGTTATTATTTTTATCTTTTTTGCAAGCCGATCCGTTGCAATATCCGGAAGTGAGCGGAACTGTTTTACCGGATTTACTCACTGTCTTAGTTTCGTTAGGTCCATACTTGTTTCCGCATTCAAATTCGCCGGTATAATCCGTGCCTTTTAAGGTCGTATTCGGGCACCATTGCGCGGCCCATTGCGGGGCGACCATTTTTATTTTGAGCGAGGTCGCGAATTGCAATGTGGCCGGGTTGACGGTTTGTAAAATTGTGTAGGCGGAGAGAGCAATGATTAGGCCGATAACCGCGCCGACGATTCTTTCTTTTGCTTGCCCTATCCGTCCGCTGGAACCGGCCGTCAGATATTGCAAGCCGCCGATCATAATCATCACAATCGCCACAATGCTGACAATGGCAATCATATAATTATATAGAGCCGGAATGTATTGTCCAAGACTGCCGGTATTTTTTAGACTGCCGATCGGTATTTGCAGATTAACATCCTCTTCTTTTGGATAACAATATCCGTAGCTGGGAAGGCAGTCGCCGGTTTTTACTGAACTGCTGAATGTCCCTTTGGATTTTTCACAATCAGTTTTTTGCCAGCAATAAGATTTTGTTTGTTTCGGAGCGGCGGATGTGTCGGCGAAAACAGGCGCAACATAAAAAGCGAACGCTCCGATAAATATTATTCCAGCAATTAAGATTTTTTTCGCGGAAGGCATAATTTAAAATTCAAATTTCAAAATCCAAATATCAAATCAATGTCAAAATTACAAGTCTAAATCAATTTGTCATTTTGATTTTGGATTTGATTTGTCATTTGACATTAGAGCTTAGAGATTTTTTAACAGCCCCGCTATTATCTTCTCAAACACATCCTTTGTCATCGCTCCTTCAACTTTTACAGGCTCGCTTTCGTAGCCCTTTTTTATAAAATAAAAAGTCGGGGTGCCGCGGACGCCATTGTTAAATCCGTCGGTTAAATCATTTTTTATGTCATTATAATATTTTGATTTATCCAGGCAATCCCCGAATTTCGTTCCGTCCAGTCCTATTTGCGAAGCCAAATTTTTTACATCGCTATCCGGAGCCTGATAAATTTTGTCATAAAAAGACCAAAACTTTTTTTGCTCATTGGCGCATTTGCCAGCCAAAGACAGATAACTAGAGTCAGGGTAGATATCATCCATCGGATAGTCTCGGTAAATAAATTTCACTTTGTTTTGGTATTTAATCATCAGTTCGCGAAAAGTGGTACTGACTTTTTGAGAATTATGGCAAGAAAAATTTCCAAACATCACGACCGTCAGCTCCGGCTTGGCGGCGCCAAAATAGGGAGCCGCGGCAGAGATTATTTTTTTTGCGTCCAAGGCATTGGCAGTAATGGCAACCTTAGATTTGGTAAACAGAGCGGAACTTATGGCGCCGGTTTTTATTTTGTAGAAATAGTTTCCTACTAACGCCAAGAAAGCGGCTAATCCGATGCCCAAGATGGCAATAATTATTTTAAAAACAAACTTTTTACCTTTGCCCATACCCGCCTAAATTTTTGTTCTTATGGTTTTTGTTTTTGCAAAAACCATATAGCACATCGAAAATAATGTTATAAAAATTGCACTCGTCTTCTATTAAAGCGCTCGCCTCTTGTATAAATGAACAAAAACTTAGGCGGGCATACTAATTATAGTATATCATTTTTATGTTATAATTATAAATAGCTTTAAATTTATGATAAAAACAAAAGCCGAAAAACGGGAAGAAAAGACGCGCAAGCGCCGGAGTCACAAGGTGTCGGGGGCAAGCGTGAGGAAATTGGCGAGATTGATAGAACGAAAAGTAATGCGTAATGGGTAATAAGTAACGGGTAATTTTTGTTTCCAAGGGAACGTTTTTACGCATTACCCATTACGCGTTACCCGTTACCCCCGACCTTGACATATTTCGTCATTTCTGCTATACTATTATTGTATGAATCTCAAGCTCATCATCAATATCGTCCAAATAGTTATCTCTTTTCTGCTTATTATCAGCATTGTTTTGCAGGCGCGCGGCAGCGGTTTGGGTTCGGCTTTTGGCGGCGAAAGCATGGTTTTTAGAACCAAGCGCGGAATAGAAAAAATTTTGCACATCACTTCAATTATTTTGGCCGTT
>CAYHSR010000109.1:0-2735 GCA_964359335.1 uncultured Gammaproteobacteria bacterium
GTTCGGTTTTATTGATGGTCGGCGTGACCATGTATTTTTTTTATAAACGCCGCGGCGGTGAGACAACATCTTTCACTACCAAAAATGTCGGCGGCGGCGTTGGTTGTTTGGGTGGTTTTGCAGTTGATCTGACTGTGTTGGCGAGAGAAGGAAAGATTGATCCGGTGGTTGGAAGAGAAGATGAAATTATGCGCGTAACACAGGTTTTAACGCGCCGAACTAAAAATAATGTGATCCTCGCCGGTCCTCCAGGAGTTGGGAAAACCGCGATTGTTGAAGGTCTTGCCATGGGTATTGTTACCGGCGATGTGCCAGAGGTTTTACGGAATAAAAGAATTTTGTCTTTGCGGGTGTCTGAATTATTAGCCGGCACAAAATATCGCGGTGAGTTTGAACAGCGCGTGAAAAAAATCGTTGATGAGATTAGAATTTCCAACCGCACTATTATTCTTTTTATTGACGAAATTCACACTGTAATGCAGACCAGAGGCGCGGAAGGCGCGGTAAATTTTTCCGATATCTTAAAACCGGCATTAGCGCGCGGGGATTTACAGCTCATCGGCGCGACGACTGAGAAAGAATACAACGAATTTATCGCTCCTGATGAAAGCGTGGCGCGGCGTTTTCAAATGGTTTTGGTTGATGAGCCGACAGTCGCGGAAACCATTTTGATTTTGCACGGCATAAAAAAGAATTACGAAACTTTTCACAAGGTTAAATTTACTGACGAGGCGATTGAAGCCGCGGCGCGTTTATCATTTGAATATATTAAGGGCCGGCGTTTGCCTGATAAGGCGATTGATGTTATGGATGAAGCGGCGGCAATGGTCAACGTCAAGGAAGGTTTGCCGGTTGATCACGCTGTCGCTCTTCTCCACGGCGCGGCTGGGAAAGTGAGCGGCGGTAAAAGCGGCTTGGGAGAAGAGATGGGTCGTTTGCAAAAAGAATTAGTCGCGTTACATTCACAAGAAGAAAAAACCAAAGACGAAAAGGCGTTGGTTTCAGTCAGAAAGAAAATTGTTGATAAAGTGAAAGAAATTGAAGAGTATTCATCGGCGAAAAAAGGCGATCAGGGGTGGATTGAGGTTGGTGTTGATCATATTAAAGAAGTTGTAGCTGATTGGGTGGGAATGAAAAAAAATGAAATACATTGAGATATATTGAGATATTAAAAAAATATTAGCGAAATATTAAAAAAATATTTTAAAGATACAAAATCAAGGCAACTGAGCGTAGTTGCTTTGATTTTTATACTATATTTATTATTCCACATATGGCCGATTGTGAGATTTGGTTACATAGGTTTTGGTTATGATACCGGAATTTATCGCCATTACATTACCGGATATTTTGAGCGGCTGGGCGATGAAACAATCACGCCATTTGGTTTCGCGAATTTTTCCAATCCGCTGATGTTGCTTGGCGATAGCGTTGATACAATAATGTTTGTTTGGTATTTGTTGATAGCTATTGGCGTGTTTTGGGCGTTTTATTTGGTAGCAAGGGAATTTTTTAACAAGCAATCCGCCGTTTTCGCGGTTTTTCTTTTTACGATTTCCGCCACCCAATTCGCGTTTTATTGGTGGTATTATTATCGCAACTATTTGGCGTTGTTTTTTCTGCTAATTACTTTTTTGTTAATTAAAAGAAAGTCGTGGCTTGCTGTTTTTACTTTACTTGGCATCGGGATAATCCACCCGTTAACTTTAGCGCCGTTGTCATTGGCTATGCTTTTCTATGCCGTGTTTGATCACGCGAACAGAAAATTTATTTTATTATCAGGTATTATTTCCGGCTTGGTTTTAATATTCGTAAATTGGCAAGAACTCTCTTTGTATTTAGAACAGTTGAGCGGAAATTTTGGTTTGGCTAAAAATTTTGTTGCCGCCGGCCGGCCGGAATTTACCGGCAGTTTTATCACGCCAATAATTTTTCTATCAGCAATTTTAGCGTATCTGCCTTATGGCCTGTTGGGGCTGTGGCAAAATTTTCGCAAGCAAATTTTATTAACCAGTTTTTTCGGCGCGAATTTATTGTTAATTATAATCGGTTTTGCTTTTTACCGCAGGTTTTTGGTGTTTTTGGATTTGATGTTAATTCTTTTCGCGGCCGGTTATTTTTCCGGCGTCATTCAATCAGTCCGGACGCAGAAATGGGGCAAACAAGTCGTGGCGATTTTTGTTATTGTTTTATTAGCCATTCAAGTTTGGCTGGTGGTAATTCGCCAGCCGTTGATTAGCAATAACGATTTTGCCGCCATCAATAACTTAAATAATTTAGCGGAGGATTATGTGTTAGCAATTGATTCCGCCTACGCGCCGTGGCTTTACGGTTTTACCAATAAAAAAATTATCGCGCCCGGAATGTTGGATTATGATTTATGGAGTCGAGATGATTGGGGTCGATTTTGGTTTACTGATGATAATCAAGAGAGAGTGGGGTTGTTAAAAAAGTATGGAGAACAGCCGATCTATATTTTTGTTGGAGACCGTTATCAGGATTTAGGGCGAGAGATGCTTGTTGCTCCGCAGTTTACTAAAGTAAATGAGTGGGTGATTAAATATTCTTTATGACTTTTGGTTTCGTTTTAATTTTAGGATTTTTATTGTTTTATCTTTTTGAATGGAGAAGACGGCGGAGTTGGGATTGGCAGGAAGTCTCGGTGGTATCTTTTGGCGCAGGTGTTAGTTTGTTGACATTGGCATGGCTGTTGATAACTCGGTTTGTCTATTAAA
>CAYHSR010000110.1:0-2697 GCA_964359335.1 uncultured Gammaproteobacteria bacterium
GTATTTTTAAATGCCAAATCGTCCCAAGGTATTTCATCTTTGCCAAACCATTTTAATTCCGTTATTTCAGGATCGAGCTTAAAATTATTATCCCCAAGAGCGCAAATATAAAAAATATTCAGGACATATTGGCCATCTATATTGCCGTAACGATACTCATCCATAAAAAAACCCAAGAAATGCCCGATGTGTAAACAAGAAGTACAACGAAAAGAAATAGTAGATAAAAAACAAGAACATTCGGCGGCAATATTTTGCTTAAATAATAATTGCTATGCTAAACAGTTAAAAAATATTATTCATTTTGTATCCAAAAAAGCCTTTGATATTGATGGGTTAGGGAAAAAAATAGTAGAACAACTATTAAACAAAGGATTAATCAAAAATCCAGCCGATATATTTACTTTAACAGTAGGGGATTTGGAACCATTAGAACGCTTTGCTTCTAAGTCAGCTGATAATTTGGTAAAAGCAGTCCAGAATGCCAAAAATATTTCATTGGATCGTTTTATCTATGCTTTGGGGATTAATCATGTGGGCGAAGAAACAGCCATTGCTTTGGCTAAAGAGTTTGGCAGTTTAGATAATATAATGACAGCAAATTTAGAAAGACTGGAAAATATTAATGATGTTGGCCCACAGGTGGCTAAGTCAATAGTTGAATATCTTACCACAAAAGAAAGTCAGGAATTAATTAAGGATTTGTTGGTAAACGGTATTAGAATTATGAATCATGAATTAAAAATCATGGGACGAAAATTTGATGGAAAAACTTTTGTTTTAACAGGTACTCTTCAAACCTTAACTCGTGATGAAATTAAAAATAAAATTAGAGAATTAGGCGGTAGTGTTAGCGGTTCAATCAGCAAAAAGACAGATTTCGTAGTAGTGGGGGATAATCCAGGTAGTAAATATACTAAGGCTAAAAGCTTAGGAGTTAAAATTTTAGGCGAAGAAGAAGTAGTGGCGATGTTGATAAACGTGAATTAGGCAAAGAGGAATAAATGTAGTATAATATTTAAAAGTTGAAGTGTTATATTCAGTATGTTTATCAAATGGTTTAAAGACTTAAATATAAAAGACATTCCTTCTGTTGGCGGCAAGACTGCTTCTTTAGGTGAAATGTATTCTAAATTAACCAAAAAAGGAGTTAAAGTCCCCAATGGTTTCGCGTTAACAGCAGAGGCTTATTGGGAGTTTTTGAAATTCAACAATATTGATAAGGTTATTAAGCGAATTGTTAATGATTTAAATATTCATGATGTAAAGAAATTGGCTATTGCCGGAAAAAAAGCGCGAGAAATAATTTTAAAATCTAAATTTCCTAAACAAATTGAACAAGATCTTAAAAAAGCTTATCAACAATTATCCAAACAAGCTGGTAAAAAAAATATTGATGTAGCAGTTAGATCTAGCGCCACAGCCGAAGATTTGCCAGATGCCAGTTTTGCCGGTCAACAAGAAACTTATTTGAATGTTAGTGGAGAAAAAGAAATAATGGAAGCAACTAAAAAATGCATTGCTTCATTGTTTACCGATAGAGCTATTTCTTATCGCGAAGACAAGGGTTTTGATCACATGGCGATTGCTTTGTCGGTGTGTGTTCAGCAAATGGTTCGTTCCGATTCTGGCAATAGCGGAGTAATGTTTACTTGTGATACAGAATCCGGTTTTAATGGCGTGGTTTTGATCAATGCCGCCTATGGCTTGGGCGAGTATGTGGTCAAAGGCCGTGTGGTGCCAGATCAATATTATATTTTTAAAGAAGGAATAGCTAATAATTACAAATCAATTATTAGTCGCGGACTTGGTTCAAAAGAAGTTAAATTAATTTATGGTAAAACTGGCACGATTCAATCAAAAGTTGCTACTTCCGAACAAAAAAAATATTGTTTAACCGATGAAGAAGTAATTAAATTGGCTAAGTGGGGAGTACAAATAGAAAGACATTATGGCCATGCTATGGATATTGAATGGGCCAAAGACGGACAGAGTGGAGAATTATTTATTGTGCAAGCTCGCGGTGAGACTGTTAAATCTCAAAAACAAGTTAATGTTATAGAAACATACAAATTACAAAAAATTGGCAAACAAATTTTGACTGGTATTAGCATCGGTCAAAAAATTGGACAAGGAAAAGTAAGAATAATAGAGTCACCCAAACAATTAAGTAATTTCAAGCAAGGCGAAGTTTTGGTTACTAGAATCACTGATCCAGACTGGGAGCCAATTATGCGTATTGCCGGCGCGATTGTTACTGAACAAGGCGGAAAAACATCGCACGCGGCGATTGTTTCGCGTGAATTAGGCGTACCTTGTTTAGTGGGCGCTAAAAATGCTCGCAAGGTTTTAAAAAATGGAGACGAAGTAACGGTGTCATGCGCCGAAGGCGAAGAAGGCAAGATATACAAGGGTAGATTGCCATTTGTAGTAGAAAAAATAGAAATAAAAAAGATTGAACCTACCAAAACCAAAATCATGATGAATGTGGGAGATCCGAATAATGCCTTTGCCATTTCCGCGATTCCTAATGATGGCGTCGGTTTAGCGCGCGAGGAATTTATTTTTTCTAATTTTATCAAGGTCCATCCTTTGGCTTTAATTAACTATCATAAATTAAAAGATAAAAAAGCCAAAGCAAAAATTAAAGAATTGACATCAGAATATAAAGATAAAAAACAATATTGCGTGGAGAAA
>CAYHSR010000111.1:0-2690 GCA_964359335.1 uncultured Gammaproteobacteria bacterium
TCGCCTCTTCACTATTATCCACCAAAACACAATCTTTAAATTTACTTGCCAACGGCAAACTGATTGATCCAACTCCGGAATAAAAATCGACCGCAGATTGATTGGGAAGCAAATTATCGCCGATATCTTTTAAAGCTGACAGAAACACCGGAATATTAATTTGAAAAAAACTAAACAAACCGTATTTTAATTTTGTTCCGAGCAAATCTTCCTCTAAATAATCCCGGCCGGCTTGATACAGAATATCCGTTGGTACTGATGCCGGACTTTTGTGCGTGGAATAAAAAACAGTTAAGCCAACTAAATTATTTTTTAACTCCGGATAATGTTCAAATTGCAAACGATCTTTCAAAAATAAACCCGCAATGACTTCTCCTTTTTGATTACACCGAACGATCATTGTTTTCAAACTTCTGATCGGAATCTGATTTTGATTCACCCATGCGAGTAATTGCAAGGCAACCTCGTTAATTTCTTTTCTAGCCAACTCGCAAACAGTAATCGGAATAAACCGCCGACTTTCCCGTACGTGAAAGGCCAACACAGTCCCCTCTCCTTTATAAGGAGAGGGCGCGGGTGAGGTAAAACTGTACTCCATCTTATTTCTATACCCGTACTCTCTCCCATCACTCGTGATCTTTTGATCTTCTGATCCCTTGATCTTTTCGTTTATCTCATCAATCCCGCCTAATTTTTTATATGTTTCAACAGCAATCTCCTGCTTCCACCTGTTCTCCGCTTCAAACGACATAATCTGCCATGGCGAACAAGACAAGAAATGATCTTCTTTGGGCTCAATCCGATCCAACGATGGCTGAATAATCTTCGTCGCTATCGCCTCTAAATGCGTCTTTTTATTTTTTGTTATTTCAAGCTCCGCCTCCTCGCCGGGTAATGCATTCCAAACAAAACAGGCTTTCCCATCAAAAAAGCCAAGACCTTGACCGCCAAAAACCAATTTTTCAATGTTTATTTTCATCTAAAAGCCACTTAATACTATTCTTATAAACTCTTATCACATACCAATACCATTTATTTCGCCTGCCCTCGTCCGCTTGGTTTAAAGCGTTAAAATATACCTGCCTATTTTGATATAAAAATAAAATCGGTGGATACCCATATTCCGACAAAATGAAATTAAAAAGAAGCCGGCCAACCCTGCCATTGCCATCTTCAAATGGGTGGATACTTTCAAAGCGCCGATGCCAGTCCGCGGCCATTGCCAAAGGATGCCGTTTGCTTTTTTTATTCTTTTTCCACCACCCCAAAAGTTCATTCATTTCATGTCTCACCTCCCCAACTGGCGTTGTAGTCTTATTATTAACTATAATATTAACTTTTTTATAGCCGGTGTTTATCCTCAAACCATCCATCAATAATTTATGCAGATTTATTATCTGGTGTTGATTCAATTTAAATTTACCGCTTCTTAACAAGTTAAAAGCCAAGATTGAATTTCTTACCTCTCTGATTTCTATCCGTTCCATTGTCTTTTTAATATACTGTTTTTGTACAATAGAATTAACCTCAGTTTGGCTCAATTTACTGCCCTCAATAGCGTTTGATTCAAAAATAAACTGCACAGCGTAGCGAATCCACAGCCGTTCTTTTTTGGCATCTGACAAATTAAGCAGATGGTACTTTAATTCTATTCTTAAATCTTCAATTTTAGCAATTTGTTCTTCATTAAAAATTTTTTCAAACACAAATAAATCAGATAGACTGTCTTTTACCAAACTCTTTTCTTTATGAGATAATTCAACATAAAAATCGGCTAAATCATTAGGGACACTTTTCCCCAAATAAACCTGAATTTTTTTACTTTTTCCATCAATCCTAACTCGCTCATCAAGATAAAAATATGGCTTATTTTGGCTAAATTTTTTATATATTTTAGGCATATTTATTAGGGACACTTTTTATGCACTTATTGTAATACAAAAATTAATACTTGTCAATTTAATTGTCCAGAGGACTAACAATCCCCGCCAAATTATTGCTGGCCACATGCGTGTAAATCTGTGTAGTTTGCAACTTGGCATGGCCTAACAATTCTTGAATATACCTAATATCCGTCCCATTCTCAAGCAAATGAGTTGCGAAACTGTGGCGTAAAGTATGCGGAGTAGCGTTTTTTCCAATTTCCGCCTTTTCCGCGGCTTGGCTGACTATTTTTTGAATCGTTGTCTCCGTGAGCCGCCCATCTCTACCATTGGTAAAGAGAAAATCATCTTGTGTCTTTACTTTACACTGTCCAATTAAAACATCCTTTAATGATCTCGGCAACATTGTCATCCGGTCTTTTTTCCCTTTCCCTTGATACACCCGCAACATCATGCGGTCCAAATCAATATCGCGCATTTTAATATGCGTCAATTCGCTCACTCGCACGCCAGTGGCGTAAAGCAGGCTGATAATACAATTATGTTTTGGGTTGGTTGTGCGAACAATCATCCTTTTCACTTCTTCTTTTGATAAAACGACCGGCAAAAATTTGCTTTTCCTAGGCCTCGCGATATTAAGCGAAAATGGCCGTTTCCAAATTTCTTTGTAATAAAAAATTATGGCGTTATAAGCCACAGACACAGTACTGGCAGACCTATCAATTGTTAAATACTCCAAATACGTCTTTACATCCTCAGTATTGATCTCTCTTGGGTCTTTTTTATGAAATAACAGCAACTCGCGAT
>CAYHSR010000112.1:0-2634 GCA_964359335.1 uncultured Gammaproteobacteria bacterium
AAATCCAAGCTGGTATATTCATTGATATGACGCGTGGTGGCATGCTCTTCAGCGCGATAAACGTTCCCAACAGTGAAAACTCGTTCAAACACACCGACCAAAATCTGTTTGTAAAACTGCGGACTTTGCGCTAAATACGCCTGATGGCCAAAATATTCCATTTTAAATACATTGGCCCCACCTTCGGTGGAATCTCCAACTATTTTTGGGCATTGAAATTCAGTAAAATCTTTGGATCGCAAAAACATGCGAAAGGCCTCAACTATTTCAGCTTGAATCTTAAACAATGTTTTCCATTTTTCCGTCCGCAAAGTAATCGGCAGATGATCTAAGTGGGTACATAAGCCGATTTTTTCATCTTCCAAGTCAAACAGCAATGGTTCTGCTTCTGATAAAACCTTTATTTCTTTAGCCAACACCTCCACTTTTCCGGTTGGCATTTCCAAATTTTGTTGCTTAACCCCGCGTTCATTTACGATTCCGCGAATCTCAACCGCCCACTCGGTCCGAATGTTTTTTAACAACTCATTTGATTGTTCATCCAGCTCGCTCGACACGCCGACCACTTGCGCCACCCCTTTATAATCGCGCACATCCAAAAAGACAATCTTCCCCATATTGCGACGAGCATTAACCAATCCCTTTAAAATTATTTCCTGCCCTACTTTGCTTGGTATTTCGATTGAGAGAGTGCGAATCATAAAAAATATAATTTATTTTCCATTTCTCGCCGCCAAAGCGAAATAATTAAAATATTTTTCTATTGCTTCTGGAATAGTGTTCAATTCATTCCGCCCATAAAACAAATCGGCCAATAAATGACGGGCACGAATAATTTCCGTCAAGCGATTTTGCCAACGCGAATCGGCAATCGTCAAATCCAGCAGTTCCAAAGCCCTATCTAACGCATTATTTCTCTGTATTATATTACCACGACGATTCCAATTCACTGCTCGGCCGACTTCGCTGCCGGCATTCCCCAACTGATCCGCTAAAGCCATCTTAAACCAACGTCCGGCCGCTAAATCTTGATGTATATAACATGACATATTATTTTTTAAAATCAATCAATTTATCTATGACACTGATTATTTTTTTTCTAACTTCCTGATCTTCAACACTGCGACTCCGATTATTTTGCCTTGGCCTGATGTTAATCATAGAATCATATTCTATAAAATCATTGCCAGTCAATTCTACATATAAATTAATACCCCACAAATCTTCTTGTTTTGAACCACTTTGTAATAACAATTGCTCTTCGTCATAATGCATTTCTCCGCCAATAGCCATTATTTCTTTTGTCACATCAACAACCGCCTTAACCATATCGCCGAATATTTTTTTAGCAATTATTTTTAATTCAGCCGAAGCTATTTGAGAGTTAACTATAACAATTTTTTCATTTTCCATACTAAAATATTTAAACATCAAAATCAGGCGAACAACTCCGCCATTTCCACCAAGCGATGCGCGTAACCAACCTCGTTGTCATACCAAGCCACTACTTTAACTAAATTACCACCTACCACATTTGTTAGAGCCAAATCAACAATTGACGAATAAATACTACCAACAATATCAGACGATACAATTGGCTCATCAGTTGTGATCAAAATATTTTTAAAACGATTAGTTTTGGAAGCGTCAATTAATGCTTTGTTAACCTGTTTAATCGTCGCATCTTTTTTTAAGACCATCGTAATATCGGACAGTGAGCACGTTGGAACCGGAACGCGAAAAGCTATACCATCGAAAATCCCATTAACGCTCGGCATAACTTGACCAACCGCCTTGGCCGCGCCCGTGGAAGTCGGCACAATATTTTCCGCGGCCGCTCGCGCTCTTCTGAGATCTTTATGCGGGCCATCTTGTAAATTTTGATCCGAAGTATAACCATGGATAGTGCTCATCATTGCTTTTTCAATGCCAAATTTCTCTTCCAAAATCGCCATCACAGGCGCAATGCAATTAGTGGTACAGGAAGCATTATTGATTACCTGGCTAATTTCTTTGTCAACAATTCCGCAATTCACGCCCCGAACATAAGTCGGAATATCGTCCCCTTTTGCCGGCCCGCCTGCAAAGCTACGCTCAGCATTGCGGGCAGGAGCGCTAATGATAACTTTTCTAGCTCCGGCCTTTAAATGTAACTCAGCCGCCTCTTTAGTTCGGAAAAAACCGGTACATTCTAACACTACATCCACTTTCAATTTTTTCCACGGCAACAAAGACGGATCTTTTTGAGCAAAAACGGGAATATTTTTATTATTAACGATTATATTTTTCGCATCATAAGATATTTTCTGCTTATAACGTCCATAAGCAGTATCATACTTTAACAAATGAGCTAAAGTGCGCGTATCAGTTAAATCATTTATGGCCGCGATATTTATATTCTTTTTATTAAAACCTGCCTTAAAGGCCTGCCGGCCGATTCGGCCAAAACCGTTGATAGCGATATTTATCATAAAATGTGGATTAAAAAAATGATTAACTATATTTTATCAGATAAAAACACCAGGCGCAAGCCAAATGTTTTTTTAAATCTGCCAATTATTCTCTCGGCTATTTATTGCTTATTCAACGCCGCTTTGGTCTGCGGACCAACATAACCCACGGCTGATATTCCAT
>CAYHSR010000113.1:0-2617 GCA_964359335.1 uncultured Gammaproteobacteria bacterium
TTGGCAGTTCCGGTTTGGTCGGCACCAAACGAAGGGCGCAAAGTTGATCGCCTTTCGTCGCACGACGTCTTGGAAAGTCGGCGTGTTGTCCACGATGTCGCGTACGGATAGTCGTTCAGGCCGGTCGTAAGACAGACCGGCGATTTGGTATAAAATTTCCAAGCGGTCGCGCTTGGTGTTATCTTCTAGACGAAATTTTTCAGTGTCTTGATAGCTGATTTTGCTAAACCATTCTGTGAAAGATGGCATTTGATTGTTCGTGATTTCTTTTACCGACATATTTTTGTGTTTGGCAGTATTCTAACAAAAAGCCCCGATAGGGGCAAGAGGGCTGGAGTATGGCAATGTGTGGGGCTGATTAGAGGATTAATTTTACGATACCCAAGTCTGCATTCAAATCAATGGTGTCGCCGTTTTTTAGTTTTTTGGTTGCATTATATACATGAGCGACAAACGGCTTTCTCATTTCTCTGCACGCAATCGCCGCGTGTGACAATATGGCACCGTGTTCGGTAATAATCCCTCCAGCCTTTTTTAAATGAGACAAAAAGTCAAAAGAAGCATTTTTGCACACGATTATGTCTGTTTTATTTATTAGTCGTTTTAGGTGTGGATTGTTGATCACCACAACTTTCCCTGTCACTTTGCCAGGACCGATGCATATGCCGCGTAGGCAATGCAGTCCGCTGGAGATTGTCACAACAGCCTTTTGGAGAATTTTAAACAACTGCCGATTAAAGTCTACAAAATGCATGTCGCCGAGCTTGTTTTGTGTGACTTCGAAATATCCTTTTATGTAGTTTGATTTGGTAAAATTTACATCGACCTTTTTAATTATTTTTTTGCGGGTTGTTGTAGATTTAACCAGCAATTTTTTTGTCGCGTTTTTTATAAATTTTTCTATTTTTTCGTTTTTTGAAGAGAAGAACCAATGTTGATAATTATAAAAAAATATGGTTGGCAACTTTTTGCAAGAACCATGAGAAAAATGCCAAATGGAACCATTGATTGCTTCGCCCCAGATGCCACTGTCATTGATACAGAATATGGTAGCCACGTCCGGATGCTTTTCTATTGGAACGATTTCAAGGTTGTAATCATTTGGGTTAATCTCCTGTCTCTTTACCCAGTGTTGTCCTGTGGCGAGGCCAATGCCACGTACCCGTAATTTTGGCAGTTTAGTTTTGATTGGCGATAATTTAAATAAAAATCTATTTTTTTTGTTTTTTGAAACCATCCGGATAAATTTTTTACTATTATTTATAATGTCCAACAAAGAAATATTTTCTGCTTTTAAGAATGGCAAACCCAATTCACAATTAAGTATGGACAGCCTCGTTCTTTTTGTGCTATCCTCTTGTCTTAATTTTTTGATATTTTTTACCCCAACATCGTTCATCCATTCCGTAATTGAGGCAACCTCCTTGGATTGGGCGATTATTTTTTTCATATGATATTTAAGTTGGCGCGTGATTATTTTTACTTCTTTCCACTTCCAGAATGATTTTCTTTGCTACTGATAGTGAGTAGGACGGACGAGATGTGGCGGCAGTTTCCATACAGAGCATTATCCCGACAGCGCCATCCAAGACTATGTTTGTTAGGTCAAGCAAGTCAGAACGGCTCGGAATATAATTATAAATTGTACTTTCCAGTATTTGTGAAGATACTATCACAGGTTTTTTATGTTTTTTTGCCACATCAAAAACCTTTTTTTGTAAGATACCCAACTTTTCATATGGTGAATTTATACCGATTTCACCGCGATCTATCAAAATCATATCATAGAAAGGATCCTGACAAATCGTCTCTATTATTTGATAAGGAATATCACGCTCAATTTTAATTATAATCTGTGTTGAGTTCTGTTTTTCTTTAATAATATCTTTTATTTTTTGATTTACGGTTTCATTTATGAACGAGATTGATACCATCTGCGGATTCACCTCGGATATTTTTTCTAGTGTTTCATTATAAAGCGCGAGAATCTGTTCTTCGCTAAGATATTGTCCGCAATTAAAAGTCTTACCATAATTAATTACTCCGTTATTTAGCACTCGGACTTTTATTGTATTTCTGTCACAAATTTCCGTAACCTGCATTGAGATTTCTCCATCGCCGATTGTAATCGTTTGGTCCAAGTATACTTTTTCGCCAAGAAGCGGCACGTCTACTGGCAGGAATTGGTTGCAATCCGGAGAATATGAAGCCGATTTGAATGTTATCTGTTCGTTTTCTCTTACAGCAAAGACTTTTATATCAAAATCGCCGAGACGAATTTTGTTTAGTGGAAAATCAACCAATATTTTTGTTGAAGAGTTAAGCTCCTCAATCAGTCGTTGAGCCGTGCGTATATAAGTTCCATTTTCCCGTATTAATTTATACGCAAAATTAAACCTTAACACGTCGGCCCCAGCCAATATTATTTTAGTTATTTTATCCTCTGAAGTTGAGGTGTAACCGATTGTGGCTATAATAAACATATTAGCCATTCAAAAACACCACCCAAAAGGTGGCGTTTAAAGTTTAGTTTGTAATCTCCACTTTTATTCCCGGCCCCCTCGTGCTTGCCAAATAAATCGCTTGAATATAGGTGCCTGTGGCGGAGCTGGGTTTG
>CAYHSR010000114.1:0-2587 GCA_964359335.1 uncultured Gammaproteobacteria bacterium
TTTGAAGCCGTGAATCTTGGTTCAAATCCAGGTCCCCGAACAAAATCTATGTCAACCCAATCCTATCTATTTATTTTATTTACCGTCATTATAATAGGTTTTTTGGTCATTGATTTGGGATATTTAAACAAAAAAAATCATAAAATTGAATTTAAGCCGGCTCTTTGGCAATCGTTATTTTGGATAGCGATTGCTTTTTGTTTTGGTTGGTTGATTTTTCTATATCTTGGCAAAGAATCAGCGGCTGAATTTATGAGCGCCTATGTGACGGAAAAAATGCTGTCCGTGGACAATTTGTTCGTTATAATGTTGATTTTTAGTTATTTTAAATTGGAAGAAAAATATCACCATCGCGCTTTATTTTGGGGAATTATGGGCGCGGTGGTTTGTCGTGGCGCGTTTATTGGCGTCGGCGCTTATATTATCCACCAGTTTTATTGGGTATTGTATATTTTCGGCATTGTTTTGATTTATACCGGTATTAAATTATTACGAGACAAAAAAGAAGAGCACATTGATTTTAACAATAATAAAATAATTAAATTTGCTAAAAAAATTTTACCATTTACCGCCAGTCATCATAATGGCAAATTTTTTTTTAGAGAAAATGGAAAGTTTTATTTCACTTCTTTATTTTTAACCGTGCTTTTGGTTGAGGTGTCAGATATAGTGTTCGCGATTGACTCCATTCCTGCGGTTTTTGCCATTTCACAGGATTTATTTATTGTTTTTACTTCCAATATTTTTGCAATCATGGGTTTGCGCGCTTTATTTTTCTTGATTGAAAATGTTCTGCATCGTTTTCATCACTTGCAAAAGGGTTTGGCCTTTATTTTATTTTTTATCGGTTTAAAAATGATGTCCGGTTTAGTTGGGTGGCATCTATCCTCGTTGGTTTCCTTTGCTATTATAATGGGTGCTTTGGGGATGTCTATGTTATTATCCGTGTTATTTCCTAAAAAGATATAATTGATCATCCGACCACTTCACCGCCAAAATCGGCCGCTAGATTATTTAAATCATCATCCTGATCGGTTGACTTTTCTTCTACTAAGCAATGAACGCGAAGCGGTTCGTTAAATTCGGCTAAAATTATCCTTTCCATCAGGTGAGTGATTTTTGGCTCAATCAATTTATCTCTATGCAGTAAAAAAGGAGCGGAAATAATTATTTGATCTTTTTCCAAGCGATTTAATGAACACATATTAAGCACAAAAGATAGCGCATGATTATGTTCCGTAATTTTGTTTTTAATTTCTTCCCATTTACTTTGCACCTGTTCAAAAGTCGTCTCAATTTTTTTCGTTTTTAATTCTGAAATCTTACTTTTTATCTTCTCACAATAACTTTTTTTAGTAATTGACATTTCCGGAACGTCAGCTTTTTCAGCGCCATCTTTTTCTAATTTTTCTGACAATCCCGAGTTATTTGTCTTTGCGTTTGGCGATGACAAAACCTCCTCGGCGCCAACTTCCGTTGCATTGCTGTTTTGCCGAATAGATGCCTCAATAACATAAAGTTCAAGCGGCAGCTGTGGAATGGGAGAAGATTTAATTTCCATTTTCCGTTGCATCAGCCGTTCTATCAGCCAAATTAAGTTGGATATGTCAATTTTTTGCGCCAGTTTTTTAATTTTTTTATAATCTTCTTGACTATATTCCACCACCCGTTCATCTTCCGCATTATTTTTGATTAACAACATTAACCGATAGACCTCCAACAAATCATGGGCAAGCTGATCTAAGTTAACGGCTTCTTCGGTTTGCTGTCGTAATAGGCCTAAACATTTTTTAGCTTCGCCGGCCAAGATAGATTCCATAATTGTTGTGATAGTTTCCAAATTTGAAGATGGTAAAATAATCCCCGCGTCTTCAACGCTGATTTTCTTTTTGTTTAAAGACATTATTTGGCCCAACAAGCTTTCGGCGTCGCGTAAACAACCATCGCTTTTATTGATTATTTTTTCTAAGACCGTTTTTTCCACTTTGACTTCTTCGTCTTGGCAAATTTGCCGTAATTTATCCAGCATGGCGGAATAAGAAATTTTTTGAAAATGAAATCGTTGACAGCGAGATATAATCGTTGCCGGCAGTTTGCGCAGTTCTGTGGTAGCTAAAACAAAGATGACATGCGCTGGAGGCTCTTCCAATGTCTTGAGCAAAGCATTAGAAGCAAAGTTAGACAACATGTGAACCTCGTCAATAATAAAAACTTTATATTTGGATTTAGTTGGTTTAAATTGAGCGTTGTCAATAATGTTCTCTCGGATATTCTCCACGCCGGTATGCGAGGCCGCGTCAACCTCTATAATATCTATATTGCGTCCTCGGCTTATTTCTTGACAGCTTGCACATTCATTACAAGGTTCGAATTGGCCGGTGGCGCGATTTTGACAATTTACGGATTTGGCGAGTAGGCGAGCCATGGTGGTTTTGCCAATTCCACGCGCGCCATAAAATAAATAGGCATGCGCGATTCTACTATTTTTAATTTCATTGACAATGGTTTGGACAATATGTTCTTGGCCGGTAATATCCGCAAATTTTTGCGGACGGTATTTTTGGTATAGAGTTGGCATGTAAAAAAA
>CAYHSR010000115.1:0-2571 GCA_964359335.1 uncultured Gammaproteobacteria bacterium
GGCGCGGCCGGACATTGGGCGATGCTAGACTGGCTGGGTATTTTTCTGGCTAGCTATTTGCAATATATCGTTGGAATGGGTTTTTTATTGTTTGTATTTTTTGGCGAGAAAGATAGGATTAGAAAATATTATTTGATTGGTGCGGCTATTGGGGCGATAATTTTGTCGCGCTTGGTTTTTACGGAAATTATCCGCTGGATTTGGTTCAGGCCGCGGCCGTTTGCCGGCCATACGGTTAATTTGCTGATTAGCCACGCCAATATCAGCTCGTTTCCATCCGGCCACGCGTCATTCTTTTTCGCATTAGCCATGGCGGTATATTTTTTTAATCGTCGTGCTGGTCAATGGCTCTTTGCGGCCGCGATTTTAATTTCTCTCGCTCGCGTGTTTGTGGGCGTGCATTATCCAGCCGACATTCTCGCCGGCACACTGGTTGGCATATTTTCCGGGTGGCTGGTCTATTATTTATTGAATTTATACCAAAATAAAAAAGCCTGATGAGGACTTTTTTAGGTGGTGCCACTGATGGAGTTAATTTCTATTTGAGGACATTTAAAATATCTTTTAAAATTGAGTTCATTCCCATCTTTATCGCTCCCTTAGCAACAGTTAAGACTTCTTGTTTTTGCTCTCCTTGAAGTTCTAATATCAAAGGTTCAATATATTTGCTGGCTTCATCTGACAATTTTTGTATCCCATTATCAAGAGCAATCACCAAATCTTTTTTGTCGCTTATAGCTAATTCCTTAAATAAATCAGAATACTTAGTCAGGCCATTTTTTAATTCGTCTATTAAACTCTCTATTTGTTGTTTGTCGTGGTTTTGTTCTATAAAATACTTCATTTCTTTATAGGTAATACAATCCTGTAAAATTTGATTACAATTTTTGTTTTTTATCATTAACGCATTAGCGACAACCACGCCTCCGAAGAAAAGCGCAAAATGTATTTCTTTGCTTAGAGCATCGAAAACTTTGTCACTCATAAGCTGCTTCCATTGACTGTGAAGAGCAGAAAGAATAGGAGTAGAAGAATCCTCAATCAGTTTTACTAATAAAACCGTTAAAAAGCTTTCTTGGTCTATCTTCGGTTTTTTTGAAAAGATGTCCATCATTTTAACAAATAATCAAATAATATATTGTAGAGATGAGCCCGTGTCTCTGGCTCTTTATTCATCCGTGGCCACATGAATAAACACGTATTTTCGTCTTTTTTCATTCGGCATTATTTTAATAAGTTTTTCTGCTAATTGCCGTTTTCTTTTTAGACAAGGAAGATTGGGTTGATAGTAAAGCCATTGCAACAATTTTAAAGACTCTTTTTTGGCGAATTTTATCTCATACATTGGCACGCGATTTTCTCGACGAGGCATATTGCAAATCAACGCGCCATTTACTTTCGCAATTGCTTTTATTTTTTTGTGAAGCCAAGCAAGATGTTTCTTGCTGGCAGAAATGAATTTTACAAAAAGGCGATGATTGGCGTAAGTTCGTCCTTTATAAGTATTATAACGGTCAAGATAAGTGATGATAGTGCCGTCTCCATCGAGGTGGCCGCGTAGAAAATCTCGAAAATATTTATTAGGAATTTTTATTTTTCCGATTGTATGAGTTTTAGCCGGCTCAATTCCAATGCTCATCAGCCAATGATAAAATTGGACATTGCCCAACTGAATTCTGTAGCACGGTCTTTTTGTGGGGCCGTTATCGTATGTTTTTGAAATTTTATTATTGGCACCTAGGCAAATTCGGAATGTTTCTAGCTGGCTTTTATCGGATGAGCGCATAATTATGTGTCGGCCATCTTTTGAGAGATTGCCATCGGTAACAATAAGTCCAATTGCATAGGCTAGTTCAGAATTCCAATCAAATTTTTTGAAGGGTAATTTTGCTCTAGGCATAAAAAATTGACTACTGGTGCCGAGGGGGAGACTTGAACTCCCACGGACTTTCGTCCATAGCATTTTGAGTGCTACGTGTATCCCAATTTCACCACCCCGGCATTTTTCCGTTTAATTCTAACTATCTGACCCCCTTTTGTCAATTTGGATTTTAGTGTAAAATATAAATGACAAGAGACAACATCCAAGAAACAATAACCAAACAGGAGATTTCATATTCCGGTAGTCCATTGGTTGGAGTCTTTGATATTTGATTGTTGGAATTTGTTTGTGTCTTGTATCTTGGTGATTGGTCATTTTTTTACTTTATGGCGAAAATAATTAGCGTTGTAAATCAAAAAGGCGGGACGGGAAAAACAACCACGACTACTAATCTGGCGGCTTTTTTGGCGGCCTTGGGTAAGTACGTTTTGTTGGTTGATCTAGATCCGCAAGCGAACGCAACGAGCGGCCTGGGCTTTGATCCGGAGAATTTGGAAAAAAATCTTTACCATAGCCTAACGGAAAATTCCTATCCGGAAGATGTTATCCGGCGAACTAATTTATTCGGCTATGATCTAATTCCGGCCGGGGGCGATTTAGCCGGCGCGGCCATCGAATTGGTTAATTTGCCTGAGCGGGAATTTCGGCTTTATAATGTTCTGCGAGAAATCCGGACTTCATATGACTAT
>CAYHSR010000116.1:0-2525 GCA_964359335.1 uncultured Gammaproteobacteria bacterium
TTCCAATCCATTCTGGCATAGACTACGAAAAGGTTTTGAAAGGCAAGGAAATGTCTCTTACACAGTTTGGTTTGCCTGTTTCGGAAGTAAAAATTTGTCCTCAGCCGTTTTTTCACATGCAGATTAATCCGGATGGAAAAGTAGTACCATGCTACTCTTTTGAATATCCGGGCATTATGGGTGATTGTAATAGCGAGTCTGTTTGTGATATATGGAATGGCAAAAAATTTCAACAGTTTAGACGAGCAATGTTGGAGAGCGCGGATTGTGCGAGTAGCGTTTGCACTGATTGTCATATTATTAAGTACAGATTATTTCCGGAGGATGATATAAATAGTGACGCTGAAAGGTTAAAAAAATATTATAATTAAAATAAATATGAACAGAAAGTGCCCTATTTGCTCGGATGAGAATAAAAATTTTATTTATAAACAGAATTTCGGCAATAAATCCATTGCCATAATGGAATGTTACGATGTGGTCGCGTGCAAAAATTGCGGCTTTGTTTTTGCGGACAATATTCCTAGCCAGGATGAGTTCAATAAATATTATGAAGTGATGTCAAAATGGGAATTTAACTATAAAGATGGAATAGTCTCGGATGATTATCAAAATTATTTTAAAAAAATAATAGATTTTTTAATTCCTCGTTTGGAAGATAAAAATGCTTCTATTATGGATATAGGATGTTCTACAGGCTGTCTTTTAAACATGTTAAAGGAGAAAGGATATACCAATCTTTTAGGAGTTGATCCGTCACCGGTATGCGCAAAAACAGTCAAGGAATTATATAAAATAGACGCAGTCGTAAATAATATTGCCAATTTAAATATTGACAAAAAATTTGATCTAATTATTTTATCCGCGGTTTTAGAACACCTGGTTGATTTTAACGGTTCTTTAAATAAAATTAAATCATTGTTGAATGAAGGAGGATTGTTATTTGTGGAAGTTCCAGATGCGACGCGATTTGACTCTTATATTTTTACCCCGTTTCAGCAGTTTAGTATAGAGCACATAGATTATTTTAGCGAACAGTCCTTAACAAATTTGTTGGAAAAATTAGGATTTGAAATTTTGCAAATTCAAAAAAATGAGAATACGGTTAATCAAACAATAGATCCGGATATTTTTTCTTTGGCAAGAATTTCTCATCAACCTAAACAGTGTTTTGTTAAAGATAATATCACTGAAAAAAAACTTAAAGACTATATTTCAAAATGTGAAGAAATGGACATAAAAGTGAACAAGTTTATTCATGAGACACTTGCAAAAAATGATAAAATTATTGTCTGGGGTGTCGGCACTCATACCCAGCGGTTGGTTGGAGCTGGTCTAGATCTTTCGAAGGTGTTATATTTTGTGGATTCAAATGCCAGGTATAAAGGAAGGAAAATCAATGGTGTAGAGATTAAATCTCCGCAGGATATAAAAGAAGATGTGCCAATTTTGGTTTCAACTTTTTCTTATCAAGAAGAAGTGGCGCGCCAAATTAAAGATAATCTGAAATTAAAAAATGAAATAATCAAAATATATTAATATATTTCAAACAAATTTTTTGCCGATATTTCTATAAACAATTGTATGAATAATATTATTAAAGAAGACTTACAAATTATTTACGAAAGTGGTTTAGATTGGAACAAATTTAAGAATAGCACTGTTTTAATTGCTGGAGCAAATGGTATGCTACTTTCTTATATGGTTTTTATGTTAGCGTTCTTAAATGAAAAAAAACCTGACTTAAATATAAAAATTATTGCGCTCTGCAGAAATTTGGAAAAAGCCAAAAAGAGATTTGTTGATTTATTGGATTTACCTTTTTTTAATATAAGATGTGATGATATTACTAATAAACTTGAATTTGATGGCAATGTAGATTATATAATTCACGGAGCAAGCCCGGCCAGTTCGCAATTTTATGGTATAGATCCTGTTGGAGTTATTACGCCAAATGTTTTTGGCACCAAAAATTTGCTTGAATTAGCAAGAGAAAAAAAATCCAAGGGATTCTTGTTTTTTAGCAGTGGGGAGGTTTGTGGAACTGTTGATAAAGCCGTGATCTTAGAGACTGATTTCGGATATTTAGATCCCACCGATTTAAGAAGTTGCTACGGAGAAAGCAAGCGCATGGGTGAAAATATGTGCAAATGTTGGAATTATCAATATAATGTTCCGACGATGGTTGTTAGGCCGGAGCATACATATGGGCCAACTATGGATTTAGAAAATGATAAACGGGTCTTTTCCGAATTTGTATCAGATGTTATAAATAATAGAAATATAGTTGTAAAAAGCGATGGTACTGCTGTTAGAACTTTTACTTATATAAGCGACGCGACCGAAGGTTTTTTAGAGTATTATTACAAGGTCAGCCAGGAGAAAGCTATAATGTAGGCAATAATGACGGGAGGATGTCGGTTGGGGAATTGGCCAAACTGCTTGTCTCCATGCTCCATGAAAAAAAATTGAAGGTAGTTTTTGAATATCGTGAACAAAATAATAATTATCTTGAGAATAAAAAT
>CAYHSR010000117.1:0-2457 GCA_964359335.1 uncultured Gammaproteobacteria bacterium
TATGTATAATTTTTCAAAATAAAATATTTTGGATCCCTCGCGAAAAACAATGGTCATCGAAAAAATATAAGGAAGTCGTAAATTATGCGGTTAAAGCCTGTGTTGAAAAAAGATATTTAGATTTTTTGATTGAAGATTGAAAATGTAAACTCTACCTTGTCCTTTCTGTTGATAAAATATTTGAGTTATGAAAATATATGAAGTGCAGACGAGACCTGCCGCTGGATCAAACTACAGAGAAGTCTACCGAGGGTCTTTCGGGCTGTACAATACAATTCGGAAGAAAACAAAACGGCGACCGTATGTGCGGTCGGCGTATTTTAATAAAGAAAAAATTTTTCTCCAGTTCTTTTGGAACCATCTGCATGAAAAAAATTATCGTGATAGAACGAGGCGAGCAAAATTTTTTCCTTGTGCCATAGACTTGATTCGGCGCAGTCGATATGAACCGGCGACAATCCAAACTTTAGAAAAACCATCTGAACTCCTCCATCGTTTTGCTGGCAAAACAAAAGACGGTAAAATATTTTTCGTTCAAATTAAACATGAATTACGCACTGGGGAAAAATGGCTTGTATCTGTCTTTCCCGAGGATTGACAAACAAAAAAAGACTCTCCGCCAAGTTGTGCCATAACACTTATAGCACGGCCGAAAGCCTTTTTCTAACTTAATTATGAGCTACCAAATGATAATTGTCAAATGGTAGCTGTGGATAAAAAATTAATATGATAAAAATCGCCATTGACTTCATCCTCCACTTTGATGTTTATCTAACATCTCTTGTCGCAACCTACGGAAGTCTTGTTTATTTATTTTTATTTCTGATTATTTTCGTGGAAACCGGACTGGTAATCATGCCTTTCCTCCCCGGAGATTCTTTAATATTTATCGCCGGAACCCTCGCGGCCGCGGGCTCGCTTAATCCATATATTCTTTTTCTGCTCCTCTCCGTTGCGGCAATCGTCGGCGATACGGTAAATTACTGGCTCGGGAGATATTTCGGAGAAAAGGTTTTCGCCAGATTCATCAACCCCGCGCATATAGAAAAAACAAAATCATTTTTTACTCGCTATGGCAAAAAAACCATTGTGCTGGCGCGATTTGTTCCGATTGTGAGAACCTTTGCTCCGTTTGTAGCCGGTATTGGAAAAATGGATTATTTCAGCTTCTTAAGCTACAACGTTATCGGCGGAATATCTTGGATCGCGATATTTGTTTTTACCGGATATTATTTTGGCAATATTCAATTTGTCAAAGATAATTTAACCGCCATC
Organism: uncultured Gammaproteobacteria bacterium; assembly: GCA_964359335.1. GTDB lineage: Bacteria > Patescibacteriota > Patescibacteriia > Magasanikbacterales > GWA2-37-8 > CAYHSR01. The sequence goes on from CAYHSR010000117.1 coordinate 1,276, forward strand.
GTACTGTTAATAATCTTTGTCTCAATTCTTCCGGCGGTGTGGGAATACATCAAACACAAACGCGCCAATAGCCCGCCTACTCAACAACCAAAATAACTTTCTTCCCATTCTTCACATCTCCGCCATTCCAATCATGAATGGCGTTTAATAAATCCTCGTATTTATATTTGAATCCTCTGCCGAATTGCGTCCCGGGATCATTGGTGATAAATTCAGTTTCCGTGTAACCGCGAATAATCAAAGCGTGATAAACCGGACCGTCATTTCTAAAATGCGGATTCGGCAAAACTTTCCCATCAGCCACCACCAACACCGGCTGTCCATTCGCGATAAATTTTTTAATATCGTCAATCGTCGGATTCTCCACAATTCGCACGTGATGAGGTGATGCGGTGATTAAGTGATTAAGTAACACAATTCGCTCCACCAACTCCTTAACTTTTTCTATTTCAATACTTGTCCCCCACCCCAACTTTTCTTCTAAATCAATCATTTTTAAAATTTCATCTTTCGCGAATAACGGACTTAAATTATATTTTTTGTAATACGCGTCTAACATTAAAATCGCCGCTTCCTCGCACGCGTCCTGCCACGGTTGTTCCCAATTTTTCTCCGGTGCTTGAGAGGTGAAGGGAACGGAGAGGAGTTTGGCTGTAGGTAAGGGTGGCTGTAATTGCTCGGCAGTAGAAGTTATTGAGGTTGAGGAATTATAAGATTGAAAGACTGAAAGATTATTTCCTGTATTAGAATAATCTTCTAATCTTTCAATCTTATAATCTTCGTCTGCATAATCTTCCTCATTCTCTCCACGCCACACATAAATCGTCCCAAACAAAAAACCCGCACTTAGAATAACGCAGGTTAAATTTATCAGACAGTATCTTTTCATATACACTTATAATAGGATATCTTGATTTTTTAGTCAAAATACATTAACATTAGTAGCATTAGCATACATTTGTAGATTGGCATTATACTTATGTTTTTCGAAATAACCCACTCTGACAAACACTCCCTCGCGCGAACCGGAGTGATCCACACTGACCACGGCGATATTGAAACGCCTGTTTTTATGCCGGTCGGCACGCAAGCGACAGTCAAAAGTTTAGATAGCAATGATCTGGAAAATCTTGACGCGCAAATTATTTTAGCTAACACTTATCATTTACATTTACGTCCAGG
>CAYHSR010000118.1:0-2432 GCA_964359335.1 uncultured Gammaproteobacteria bacterium
GATTTGTTCAAAAAAAGTTATCTTCACTCCCCACCGATGGCCATCGCCTATGATCGTCTGCAGTACGGTTTCGCCAGGATTCGTAATGATGAAAATATCTGTTATGCCGGCTTTGGCTACTTTAGCTATAGCATGCCAAATCATTGGCTGGCCAGCCAATTTAATTAAGTGTTTGTTAATTGTAGAAGTAATCGGCCGTAAACGCGTCGCTCGTCCTCCACCGGTTAGAATAGCTTTATGGATCATAATGTTTTATTTCTAAAAATCATCTGTCATTCAATCACTTTATATCCTTTTTTACTTCCCACATCATCAGATGGCAGGATATTGGTTAATCCGACATTAGTGACCATAATGATTTTTCCGGTAGTTACGTCGGTAGCATTGAATTTAAGTTGATTTGTTAGTTGAAGCGGTTGACCGACTTGGTTATTGTTTGGTATGCTTTGTGCCTCAAAATAGAGACCAGCCAAATTATTGGCTGTTAGATAGTCATGTTTCCATGTAATTTTGCGATTGTTTTTATTAAATTCAATATTTTGTCCAACCGTGACACTGTCGCGTCCGGTTAATTCAACTCCAACAGGCAAGGTGGTTTCAAAAGATAAATTTTTTATTGATTGGAAAAGCGGAGTAATTTGAACATAGATATAATATTTATTGGTTTTGCCGACTTGTGGCGGCAACGGTCCAAGACCGATTTGATCTCCGCTATCAGTATAATATCTGGCTTGCGTGGCAAAATTGATTTGGCCGGCGATCGTCGCGCGATCACTCTCGCCTTTTTGAATATATGCCGAATTAAGCCCAAATATTTTTGTTTCCACCTTAGGAGTGAGTTCTAAATACGATGCTAACGCGGAGGAAAAATTAAAATTAGTATTAGTGTAAATCATCACTGTTAGCCCATCAGAGGCGCCGGTTTTAATATTAGATAATTTGTTGGTTTTGTCTTGATCGATTATCAATTCATTATTTTTATATTTTAATCCATTAGCTTGCGCGGTTTTTGACCAATTGATGATTTGCGGATAATTAGCCGATATATTTATAGTTGTTTCTTGTACGTCAAACCGGCCTCTGTTGCGCCAAAAAATTTCTATTGGGAATGTCTGATTATTATCAAAGTAATCGGTGTTAATTTTAATTTCCGATGTAATATCCGGGACAATCACCTGAAAGTTTTTTATGGCCTTAGTCTGATTGATAGTTTTATCATTAATATTTAAGATCGGATAAATTTCCAACTTATAATTTCCGACGTTAGATGGTGTCTTTATGGTAACGGTTATTTCTTTATTTGAACCAGCCGGCAGATCAAATTGATTATTTTTTATTTCACCGGCAAACTTTAAGTCGCTAAAATTACCGCCCAATTTAACATTCTTAAGATTGTAATTTGATTGATTGGCAATCGTGTATTTAAAATTAATATTTTGGTTAGCAGATGTTTTGTCACTTCCGGTGATTGTTTGTTTTAAATTACTATCCGGCAAATTTATAATCGTTCGTCCAATCACGCTTTCTCGCGCGCTATTTTTGTGAGGATTATAACTTAATCGCGCTGTTATGAATTGTTCTTGTTTGGGAGTTGACCAAATCCAGCCGTAGATTTTGAAATTTCCATCGGAATTGGCCTTGATGTTTTCAAAATTTTTCCAAATTAATTCTTCGGACAGTGAAGTTGTCGGTATTTTTAGACGATCAATCACAAAGCCGACGGGAAATTCCAATTGGAGCCTGGGAAATAACAAATCTTGCTTACTGCGATTTTTGTAATGAATCGTTAATTCAATTTGATCTCCACTAATGATACGTTGTCGATTGATAGATAAATTCAAATCAACCAAATCGGTTAGTCCAGGACGCCAAATAAAAAAATACAAAGCCGAGCTAAACATGGCTAACGCCAAGAGGATTAAAGCCAGATCAAAAATAAAAAGTTTTTTGGCATGGCGATAGACATGTTTGTATTTAAGATGATAACGATGGTGAAGAAAGCGGATCATACTTGCGTTTAAAACGATCAATATTTTACAAGTATTATACTGAAAAAGATGTGAATTGTAAATGGACGATTACTCCTTTTTTTCCACGTCAGTCTTTTTTATCACTTTTGTACTGGGTGAATACAGTGTATTTTTTATTTTCCATTTCTGGACAAACTGGCCAATGCCACGATCGGCTAATTTGTTGCGAACTGTGGTTTTTTGTTGAGACCATTTTACTAAACTTTCAAAGTTAATTTTATATCTTTCCCCCACAATAATATAGGTTACATCACCTGAAGCAATCGCTCGGCGAACTGTCTGAGAAGTAACACCGAATAAACGGGCGGCTTCCGACACGGAAACACGAATCATCTCTTTCGGTTTTTGTTCAGATTTTGGTTGATCTTCCACCATATTTGTATAGGTTATCCTAATCAAATA
>CAYHSR010000119.1:0-2383 GCA_964359335.1 uncultured Gammaproteobacteria bacterium
TGGGATGCGCCGGGCGAACTAATCAGGGAGGCGGATTTGGCTGCTCCAGTCACAGAAAATATAGACGGGGAATATATAATTTCCGTCATGGCTTTTCCGTATATTGAGGGATGGACATTTATAGATGGAGAAGACAGTTTTAATGCTGCGTTAGCTTTGGGCGATAACAAAAGAAGTCCAACCATTGTGTTCGAAAAAATGAAACAGGTGAATTCGGAATATATAGTCTCGGAGGACAAAGAGCCATTTTTAATAAAGCTTGCGACTAGAGGCCATCCTCTGCAGTTTATTTGGCCGCCGGAGTTTCATGACTTAGACGGCGACAAGGTTCCGGAAGTTTGGATTAGGTACAATTTGGCCTGGGCTGATGGTTTTTCTCAAGAGTTAACTATCTATAAAATTGAAGATAATCATTTAGTTTTAATTAAAGGATTTAGTGGACAGGCCGAGGGTATTGCCAGACGGTTAAAAAATGGAGAAATTCAGGTCGGCGAGGGTGTCGGTAAGGAGGGCGAGGGCCATTTGAATTATAGTAACTTTCGTTTAACGACTTGGGAATTTAAGCAGGGACAATTTGTAAAGAAATCGGAAAAAATTATTCCACATATTTTATTAGATGATAATTGGATAGATTATTATAAAGATCAATAAATTAACCTTTGTATTTGTGATTTTTTGTTTGGCGGGTATTGACACCCGTCATTTTTTTTAATAATTTTGTATAACAAAAAATAACGACCGTTATAAACTGTTATACTAATATGTAAACAATGCGTCCCCAAACTCGCACGGTCGTACAAGATTGGGGACACGAGCATCAATAAATTATTTAAGTATAATGTATTGACACCCGTCATTTTTTTGTCGATAAGGATGTGGTATATTATTGGTAATATGGAAAACGGTCAAAAGAATCGTATTTTAATTTATGTTATCTCCGGCTTGTCGGCCGCGATTTTAATAATTTTTGGTATTAATAAGCCGGTACAAATTCAATCCGCACTAGAGAATGTTGTTATGCCATCGTCCCAGCTGCCGGTAGTTTATCCCATAGATGATAAAACTGACGTATCGAGAGACAAGAAAATGGCAGTTTTTATTAGAGATATCGGCGATCATAGGCCATCAGAAGATTTTGCCGAAGGCACGGATAATTTTAATCAGTTAGTAATAAAGCATTTGGGTGCTTTAGAGGAAGAGGTTATTGTTGGGTCGGGGTATTTTTCCGATTTAAAAGTGTCCAATCTCCCGGACGATTATCCGATTGATAAACTAATTGGTATTGCTGGAGCAAAATTTTCGTTGGACAATAGTCGCATTTATTTTAGTGTTTCAGCGTGGGTAACTTCCGGTGCGGTTTTCTATGTCGATTTAAAAACTAAAGAAGTAAGGTACTTTGTTCCTGGCAATCTATCGGGAGTTATAAAAAATGGTGAGTATCGTAGCGATTTATTGATTTATCAACGCGACCATCCTAAGGATGTAGCGGTTTATAGCACTTACGTTGTCGATCCCACTACCGGCAGTAGGATTAAAAAGTTAGACAATGATTTCGACGATTCGATATGGAATGGTATCGTAGACATAAATTCACCCGCAAAAACTGATATCGAAAAATATCCGGTATTAAGCTGGGAAACAAAAACTATTCGTGAAAGTGGCGATAAGATTAATATTGATATTGAATATCCCCAATTTGTAGGAGGTGAACCGGTCGCGAAATTAAATCGATATATCGCCGAGTTCATACAAACGACAATCTTCGACGATAAAAATAAATCCAAGTATATTATCGAGAAGGAAGGATATGACGATTATTACGGTATTGATTTGACGGCAAGATATCGTGTTTTGGGAGTTCTCGGTAGTATCGTCAGTATCGATATGGTCATCACAAGTTTTACCGGCGGCGGAAACGGAAATCATGATGTGCCGATTATAATTAATTGGGATTTAAATGCGGATCGTTTGTTGGAGCCTAAAGAATTATTCTGTTCAAAAAATTATTGGGAGACGCTTATACCATTAATGCGTAAATATTTAATTGCGTATTTTGAAAACGATCCATATTACAACGAATATCCATTGTCGGAGAGTACTATTGGTTGGATTAATGAGGGTATAGAGATTGATCCGAATCATGAAGAATATTTTTTATTGTCGAACAATGGTTTGGTAGTGGCCTTTCCTCCATATGTAGTTTCGAGTGGCGCCAGTGGAATTGTTCGGACGCTTATACCGAATGAAGAATTATTGGGTTTGTTGTGCATATAGACACATCTTTAATGCATTCGTGAAAAAAGATAGGTATTTTTTGTTTGGCGGGTATTGACACCCGTCATTTTTTTGTCAAGTTGTGGGCAGGGTTACCAATCTCAAACAG
>CAYHSR010000120.1:0-2375 GCA_964359335.1 uncultured Gammaproteobacteria bacterium
TCTTGCGCATTGACCGGCAAACCAAGTCGCTAAAACTGCAATCGGAAGAGCCTTTTCTCTATCAGTCTTGCGGCGAGCTGTCTTTTGGCCACAAACCGTGTGCGACGCGCGAACTCCATATTGGCGGATGCAAAAAAATACTATTCATTGGCGAAGAGGTTAATACAAACAAAAAAACGCCCTGACGGATGCGGCTCATTCCAATCTGCCATTTTTACAAGGAGGATAAACCAACCCCGCGCTTTCTTTGGAAAGAAGCGGGGTTTTTGTTGAAATTAAAAAGAAAATAAGATATTATACATAATAATATGATCAAAAACTTCATCATTGACAATATTACCCAAGCTGACCAATTTGTGAATGCCCTGCTCTACGGCCTGCGCAATAATATAATCATAAAAATATTCGGTTTTATAACTCTGTTCGGAGAAAGTTGGGTAATTATTTTATGTGTTCTGGCGACTTCTGTATTTTTATTTCTAAAAAACAAAAAATGGCAAATCATGGGGTTAATGCTCGCTGTAATCGGCAGTATCGGATTTACCTATCTCTTAAAACTTATCTTTAACCGGCCAAGACCAATCAACGCTATTTTTCTTGAAACATCCGCTTCATTTCCGAGCGGCCACGCTACCATCGCTGTTTCTTTCTATGGGTTTATCGCCTATTTAATAATTAAAAAAGTAAACGAAAAAAAATACCGCGTACCAGTTATTTTATCCGGAATAATTATCGCTTTACTAATCGGCTTCAGCCGTCTTTATCTTGGAGTACATTATCTGAGCGATGTTTTAGCCGGCTATTTGATTGGCCTTTTATGGCTGATTATTAGTCTAAAATTGATTACTCGCAACTCGTAATTATATATTTGTCCAGCGCGCAAAAATTCCGCATGGCAAAAGCCTGCCAGATTTGGATTCACGGATTGTCAACTCGCCTTGTTCAAAATTACCTTCTTTAAACAAAGCGCGCAAATTATTTTCATAAGTAATGGCTGAATAACCCGAAGCATAGCCGTTGATCAAAAAGAATAATGGCGTGTCTGACATCGCGTCTTTGCATAATTGCAGAAGTGACAACAAATCATCTTCAATCTTCCACAATTCTTTGTTCGGGCCATGACCAAACGCCGGCGGATCCAAAATAATGCCCTCATATTTGCGCCCTCGTTTTATTTCCCTTTGGATAAATTTACGCGCATCATCCAAAATCCAACGAATCGGCTTTTGCGACAAACCGCTCTGTTTGGCATTGTCTTGCCCCCAGCGAATCGCCACTTTTGACCCGTCAACATGGCACACTTCCGCGCCAACTTGCGCAACCGCAAGCGACGCTCCACCTGTATAACCAAACAAATTCAAAACGGACACGGATCTATCGGCTTTTTTTATGACCGATTGCATCCATTCCCAATTTGGCGCTTGTTCAGGAAATAATCCGGTATGTTTAAAAGATGAGGGATGTATCCAAAAAGACAAACCACCCAATTCAATCGCCCAACGTTCCGGCAAACCCGGTTTTATTATCCAATCGCCTTTGGCTCCATCGCGGTGAAAACTGGCATTGGCCTTGTTCCATTCATTTTCTGGAAGATGTTTTTGCCACAAAGCCTGCGGATCCGGCCGGCGCAAAACATACTCGCCATAACGTTCCAGTTTCTCGCCATCGCCAGAATCAAGTAATTCATAACCCTTACTCGCTTCGGTAGTAATAACAAAAAGTTGATTCATATAATGAAATATTATACTAATACAGCCTATTGTATCGTCAGATAAACAAGAAGTAAAGACCTAAACCTAATTCCTAGTCCTTAATCCCTAACACCTAACGCATGATTGCCAACAATAATACATAGTGTTATAGTAAATTATGGAAGATTATTGCCCTTTACAACCCATCAAGGAAAGAGGATAAAACCATGTTAAAAAACATAATTTTTTTGTTTCTCCCGATTTTCTTTGGCTGCGCAACACCCCAAGGAAAGTTAATCACTACTCTGGATTATTTTCCAAAAAATAAGCAAGTAGAAACTGCTCTACCAGCAAATACTCCTCCACCAGGAGCTACACTGGAACATAGGTTCAATCTTGTCAGAAGTTGGAGCTATGTACTCAATGGTGAACATACCGGAGAGAGATATCCCGGTTTTACTTTTACCGGCACTAGCCCAAATAACCTCTTTAGTTTTAAACTGATGGCTACAACATCTGGTGATTACACAAAATCAACAGAAACTGAATTAGTGGACACGCCAGAGGAAATACAGACATTCATACCCATCAAAACTATCGCCAAAGTAAAGGCTGTCCATAAGGTAAAAAATATAATTATCATGCCAAGTGTGACTATCCCTATCGTACATTATAAAGTAAAAT
>CAYHSR010000121.1:0-2370 GCA_964359335.1 uncultured Gammaproteobacteria bacterium
TTCAGGGGACGAAGCAATCTCGTCTATCAATGAACTGCGAAACGAGATTGCTTCGCTTCGCTCGCAATGACAGCTAACTATTCTTGGCTTATCTTCAACGCCTTTCGTTCCTTTTTCCCAGTCTCAATCGGTTTAATCTTGACAATCTCATTTTGTTTTTTCTCCCATTCCACTTTGCCGGCGTTAATGGCCTCCACCATCAGATTGGCCATCATTTTAATGGAATTAACCGCGTCGTCATTAGCCGGAATTATATAATCGGCCTTTTCCGGATTGACATTGCTATCAGCGACGGCAATCGTCAATACACCCATCTTTATCGCTTCTTTAAGAGCGGTTTTTTCTATGCGCATATCTGCTATATACAACGCGTCCGGCATACATTCTAAATTTTCTAAACCAATCAAATATTTATCTAGAGTATCCAATTTCTTTTTAAACATGACTTGTTCTTTTTTGGAATATTTTTCTATCTCGCCAGTTTTAAACATTTCTTTCAATCCGCGATATTTTTTTAGACGAGTTCTTACTTCGCTAAAATTAGTTAACATACCGCCGATCCAACGTTCCGTTAAATATGGCATACCGCAATCAATCGCCGCCTGCTTAATAATTACGCGCGCTTGATGCTTGGTGCCAACAAACAAAATAACCTTACCGGTACTAGCGAGGTTTTTTACAAATTCCAGTGTCTTGGTTAATTCTCCTTGGGTGCGATCTAAATCAATAATATGTACTCCGTTTCTGGATCCAAATAGAAAGGGTTTCATCTTTGGATGCCATTTGGAAGTAGCATGTCCAAAATGAACGCCAGCTTTCAGCATCTCTAATAAACTAGGTATCTTTACCATATATTTTCCTTATTACTGCCTCCCAATCTTACCCCCAGAGTGGTCCGAGGGAGGAAAAAGATGATTGGTGAGTGATTAAATAATGATGGCCCAAGTATAGCCCATTGACTTGAATTCGTCAAGGTCTTCGAATATGAGGTTTTGTAATAACACAGGGTATAATAGAAAATTACACTTATCCACAGTTGATATAGTTGACAGGCTTGATTATTGTTATACTAACCTTGATGAATAATATGTCAACAAGAAGGATAAATTAAAATATATGAAGCAGTTTTGTATCATTGCCTGCGCTTTATATGAAAAAATAATAAAGGAAATGATTGAATCCGCAAAATCAATAGCCGTTGACAATCAGATTGATATTACCGATGTGTTTTGGGCACCGGGTTCCCTGGAAATCCCTCTCATTTTAACTTCTGTTTTGGAGAATAAAAATTTAAGAAAAAAATATAGCGGCATCATTATTTTTGGCCTGATAAAAAAAGGAAAAACCAAACATGGCGAAATCTTAGCTCATCAAGTTACCAATAAAATATTAGGCATGCAATTAAAGTACAAAATACCCATGGCGGTTTCCATCATTGGTCCATGCTCAACAATGAATCATGCCAAAAACAAGGCGAATCGAGTAGCTAAAAAAGCGGTTCTGGTTGTAATAAATATGATTAAAGAATTAAATAAAATTGAAAAATTAAAATAATAAATATTTATGGTTATAATCCTCATGGGCCCCAAGGGTGGCGGAAAATCAACCATTAGAGAGTATTTAGAAAACAAAGGGTTTGTTTCCGTTTATATGGAAGCGCTGTTTGCGGAATTTGATTCTAAGCAGGAACACACCCCTGATAATCCGTCGGAGGAATTACGCAATCTGGTATATTCAACCGCTCTAAACAGAATTATTGAACAATCTAAGATTAAAAATGTTGTTTTTGACGGAACCGGCAGTTCTGATCGGTTTATTAATTTTTTAAATGTTCTAAAACAAAAATGTCTTTCTCTAAAAGTGGTTTACATTGATTGCGACGCTCAGATGGCATATCGGCGAACACAATTAAGGGATAAAGATAACCACCGACCTTTTACAAAGGAATATTTTGATGATATATATAATAAGTGTGAAACGCGAAAAAAAATAGCCGATCAGATTATTATTAACAATGGAACAATTGAAAAATTACTGACCCAGGTACAAGAAATATTATTAAAATCGTAAGAAAATCAGAATATATTAGGCATGATAACATTCACGCCATAATATTAAAAAGAACAATATTTATGACAACTAAAATTGGCATTATTATCGGTGAATTTCATAAAAAACTGGCTGATGAAATGCTAGAGCATTGCAAAACAATCGCCCCTCAATTAAACGCGGAGATTGCAGGTGTGGTGTGGGTGCCTGGATCATTTGAAATTCCATTTGTGTTAAATGAAATATTAAAAACCAAAAAATTTGACGCCATTGTAATTATAGCCTATATCGAAAAAGGCGAACCCTTCCATGGTCAGGTTA
>CAYHSR010000122.1:0-2332 GCA_964359335.1 uncultured Gammaproteobacteria bacterium
CCGACTAAAATTTTTGGACGTCATAAAATCAATATCCCCCGGCCGCGCAGACCTGTTTTACTCCAAAGTGAAATATTTTTTCAATACCATCGTCTTGTGCTTCAATCATTTTGCAAGCAACTCCTATAATATGAAATTCCACATTCTCGGCATACTTATCATATTGTCGGCTTGGGAATTGTTGTCTTTATTTGTTAATAGATTATTTTTGCCATCCCCCATGTCGGTAATAAATAATTTAATCGCATTAGCGCATACTTCAGAAATATATAATGATATTTGGGCTACTTTTAAACGAACGACTATCGGATTATCCATTGGCACAATAGTGGGAGTGGCAACCGGGACTCTGTTGGGTTCTTTTCGCTCGCTTTACAAAATCTTGCGGTTGCCTATGGATTTTATCCGCTCCATTCCAACAACCGCGTTGTTCCCGCTTTTTATTGTATTGTTTGGTTTAGGAGATATCGTTAAAATTTTTGTCGCGGCTTGGGCGGCTTGTTTGATCGTGATTATCAACACACTCTATGGATTCCAAAATATTTCCCACACTCGCCTTCTGATGGGTAAACTAAAAAAGTTTTCTTTTATTAAAACGGTCAGATTAATTATTTTTCCTTCCGCGCTACCATACATCGCCGCAGGCATCCGTGTTAGCCTCGCTTTCGCGTTAATTGTTGAATTGGTGGCGGAAATGTTTTTGGGTTCACAAAATGGTCTTGGCCATAGAATTTTTGCCGCTTCCAGCGTCTTGGCAATGGAAGAAGTTTACGCCGGTATTTTATTGATAGGAATTTTGGGATATACTTTAAACAGCCTAATGTTATTAATAGAACACAAAATAATTCATTGGTCCGGGCAGGGAGTGTAATCAAAAAAATAATTTTAAAAAATTTCCTTCTTAAAAACAAAACAAACAGTCAACTTGCTTTTACACCTCTTTTCTGCTAATATGTAGGCAATATATGCCTTTCCCAGACGCTTCACTCAATCTCCTCCGCACAGCCATTTCTTTTGGCCTAATTTCGTGCGTAATCGCCTTCCTTTGGGCGCCGATTTTGACTAAAATTCTTTATAAATACAAAATCACCCGCCGTGCTGAGTATGACCCGACCATGGCTATTTCCGAACGAAAAAGCAAGGCAGGTATACCGATCATGGGTGGATTGTTGGTGATTGTGACTATTGCTGTTATTACAGGACTTTTTAACTGGGAAAGAAAATTTACTTGGATGCCAATCGGCGTAATGTTGTTAGCCGCGCTGTTGGGCGGAATTGACGATATTTTACATATTTACGGCCATGAACGGCGCAACCGCAAACTCGCACAAGTTTTAAAACTGATTCGCGTGCATAAATCATTTTCACAGCGAATCTGGCTAATAATTACTCTGCCTTGGTCAATTTTCAAACGCGCGTCATTATGGCTTGGTTCTCATCCCGGCAAAGGGATTCACGTACATGAAAAATTGCTTTTACAGTTTGTTGCCGGCGCCATTACCGCCTGGTGGATTTATTTTAAACTCGGCGAACATTGGCGACAGATTTTTATTCCGTTTGATGGTTATGTAAATATCGGTTGGTGGCTGATCCCGTTGATAATATTTTTCGTAATGTTTACAGCCAATGCAGTCAATGTTGCTGATGGAATGGACGGTCTGGCTGGAGGATCGCTCATGATAACTTTTTCCGCGCTAACAGTTCTAAGCTGGTTATCCGGCTACCGAGAAATTACTTTGCTTAACGCTACCGCTACCGGCGCTTTGATTACTTATACTTACTTTAATGTTAAGCCCGCTCGTTTTCAGATGGGAGATGTCGGCTCGCTCGGATTGGGCGCGTTGTTAGCGATCAACACAATTATTATTAATAAAATGCTGCTTCTGCCTTTTTTTGGGTTTATTTTTTTTCTGGAACTTTGCAGTGTGATTGTCCAGCTTTTCGGAAGATATTTATTAGGCAAAAGAATTTTCAAAATGGCTCCTCTGCATCATCATTTTGAAATGCGCGGATGGAGCGAGGAAAAAACCGTGATGCGGTTTTGGATTATGCACGCGACAGTTGTGTTGCTGGGGATGTGGATAGCGCTTTACTAGCATGGAACATGGATCATGGAACACGTAACAATTGATACGTGCTACGTGATACGTGCTACGTGAATATGAACGACTACTTAAAGTGGAAGGAACAAACTATTACTGATTTTATGACCACTGGATTTAATGATTTAACCAATATTCCTGAGCGGTTCAAGCAAATTATATGAAAAAGGCCGTATTTACCATGATGAGTAACGAAAAAATTATATTACCTATTTGGTTGTCATATTATA
>CAYHSR010000123.1:0-2332 GCA_964359335.1 uncultured Gammaproteobacteria bacterium
ATTTCCATTTTATCGTACCGAGGTTGAAATTAGAGGTATTGTTGTTAAAATAGTTAGAAATTTTACGCCGCAGCCGAAAAGTGAAACACTAAAAAATGAAAAATATGTACGAAGAATAGATTACTCGTGGGATTTTAGAGGCGAGAAAACAAAATCTTATACACACGGGATGCACACTTATCCGGCCATGTTTATTCCCCAAGTCGCGCGCCGACTATTACAAAATTATAGTAACAAAGGTGACACGATTTGCGATATTTTTTGCGGCTCCGGTACTGCGCTGGTAGAAAGCAGACTACTCGGAAGAAATGCCTACGGCATTGATTTGAACCCATTAGCAATATTCCTGGCAAAAACCAAAACAACCGAAATGGATCCAAAGATACTAACCAAAGAATACTTCGCCCTTTTACAGCGAATTGAAAGAGTAAAGGATGTCCAGATTAAAAAACCTAATTTCAAAAATTTAGATTTTTGGTTTAAAGAAGAAGTAATTATAAAATTAGCCAAAATTAAAAAGGCGATTAGGGAAATAAAATCTGAAAAAATTAGAAATTTTTTTATGGTTTCTTTTAGCGAAACAGCGCGGCTTTCTTCTAATACGAAACCGGGCGAGTTTAAGTTAGTAAGAAAACATAAAGATAAATTAGAAAAATATAGCCCCGATGTATTAGGAATTTATAAGAAAAAAACGGAATTTAATATCAAACAAATGGAAGAATATTTTAATGATACTGATAAAAAAGCATGGGTCAAAATCATTTATGGTGATTCTTCACAAGATAATGGTATAAAAGAGAATTCAATAGATTGCATAATAACCTCGCCTCCCTACGGCGATAGCCGTACAACAGTTGCTTATGGTCAATTTTCAAGGTTGTCGTCACAGTGGATTGATATGTTTGATGACCCAAATAAGGCATCGGGCGTAGATAACGAATTATTGGGCGGCAGAGCAACCAAAGAATTGAGCCATAATTTAAAATCAACCTACTTAGATGAAATACTTTCAAAGATAATTAAAATAGACAAGGATCGGGCGAAAGACGTTTTGAGCTTCAACATTGGCTTAGAAAAATGTTTAAAACAGGCATATAAAATTCTAAAGCCAAATAAATATTTCTGTTTAGTGATTGGCAACCGTCTAGTAAAGCAGGTACGAATTCCTACAGATTTTATTATTGCTGAATTAGCTGAAAATATTGGTTTTACTTGTGAGGATATAATCGTAAGAAATATTCCGGGTAAAAGAATGCCAACAAAAAACTCACCCACGAATATTGCGGGTGAATTAGAAGAAACGATGATTAGGGAGAGTATTGTTGTATTGCGAAAAACTAAATAATCTGTTTAAAAATATCAAATAGGTGCAAAAAATCTCTTTTGTTTATTCTAAAGCCAGTGCCATGATCGTGGTATTTCCCTTTATTTTTTCCACTTCTGTAAACACCTATTCTAATATCAATCTTTAATTTGTTATTTTCTACTGCGGTTTTAAATTTACCAACATTTAGATTTGATAATAAGTAGGCTTCAATAAAGTGAAATTTTTCGCCACTGGTTTTTCTTTCTCCTTTTGTCTCTGCGAACGCCAATAAAATTGTATTTGATTTGGCACGTAAGACATCATCAAAAATTGACACTGGCCAATGAGCTTCAATTTTTTTCTTATTTTTTAATACAAGCTTGTCGTTTTCAAATACTATTTGAAAAGATTGCGGGTTTTTCTTTGATCCATACACAGTTGTGTGTAAATTATAGCAACCTTCTTTATCTAAATATTTATATTTTCCAAATAAAACTTTGTTAACACCTTTTGGTAACGGCGATTTTGTCGCTATGGTCAGCATGCTACCAGAGTCAATTCGTTTCGCCTTAAGCTCAACATCCCCGACATCCGGTAAACGTAAATTATTTTCCTTTATTCCTAAAAGGTCTTCTAGCGTCTTACCAATACCGGTATCGTGTGCACGATGGGTTTTAATAAAACCCATTTCTTTAATTTTCTCTAACTTCATTTTTAATTGCTTAAGGTTCATATTTATTTGATAAAAAAAGAAATAGCCTTTTTGTAAATTTTAGCTAACTCTTTTAACTGCACCACATCAATCCTTCTTTGCCCAGCTTCTATTTTGGATACATAAGACTGTGTTTTTCCAAGTGCTTTGGCAACATCTTTCTGATCCATACTGGCTTCTTTACGTGCCTTTTTTAACTGCTCAACCAAGGATTTGTGGTCGTTAGAATAGAGGCTTTTTGTCATACTGTTGCAAGTTATTTGTTCCAATTGCAGCAATTAGGGTTACCTTTAGGGTTTCGCAGTCATGTGGTA
>CAYHSR010000124.1:0-2325 GCA_964359335.1 uncultured Gammaproteobacteria bacterium
CCGAGCGAAAATAACATTTAATATTTCTCTGGTGGCTTCACCCGAGAGGTATCTATGCGCCGTATCCGTTTCAATGAGCAGGGCGATATCGGCTGGATAATATTTGCGGGGAAATTTATGCCTCTGTCTGGACGGATTAAAGGCTAATGTCCCGCCCCGCCATTTAGTCGCCAATCTCTTGGCATGGCTGAGCGAGTAGCCGGTAAAAAAATTAAGCAGTTTAAAAACCAGGTGCCGGTCGGTTTTAGATAATCTTCTGAGTCTGATATTCCACAGCAGCTGGCTGATGCACTGATATTTGTCTCGGGTGGAAATTATTTCAATTTTTAAACCGGAATTTTTATTGGTATTTAAAAATTCCTTTATTTGGTCTATACTGCCAAATAGCGGTAAACGTTTCATATTGATTTTCATACAAAATCCATTATGAATGTTTTTCCGCTTCTCCACAAGATGAGCCGAGAACCGGCTCATTTTGTGTTAGAATGCATCGCCTTGTATTAGAACCAAAGCGCCCTCATCGTATCATCTTGCGTTAGAGAAGACTCAACATTGACAAAACTATTTTTTTAACATAATATATGCACAGGAATATTTTATTAAGTGCAACTTTGTTAAATAGAGACCAACAATTGGCCATCAGCTTAATAAGAGATTTTCCTTGGAGGACTGTTCAATGTCTAAAAAAGAAGTAAATCGTCAGAAACGCGAACGAACCATTAACCTAAAGAAGGTCGTGGTGACTCCGATGACCAGGAACAATAGTACCGTTGGTCTTCGCGGTCTTCATCGTCCTCGAGCCTAACGATCAAACAGGGGGGAGAGATTTCACAAGCACAACTGTCCAAAATCCAGCAATCACCCTGTAAACATTAGCCGGAATTAAAGTTCATCGGGCTAAAAGCGGTTGATAGTTCATACCGCCAGGCTCCAGTAATTTCCACATACAGCTCATCCAAAAATTTAATCTTGGCCACTGTCCAGCCCATGATGTTATTAAGTTTCTTATAGAGAGTAAGCAGTATAGCCGCGATCATGGTCAGATACATTACTACTTTAATACCGTTCTCATTTCGGGATAACAGATGGCTGAAATTTAATTGTTGTTTGATAAATTTAAAAAAAGTTTCAATCTCCCAACGTGATTTGTAAAGCTCGGTAATCTCAACTGCGGAAAGAAAATTGACATTAGTCAGAAAACTAATTTTCTGTTTGGTGTGATTGTTCTTTCCAGTCACTAAACGGAATTCAGTTTCGGCATCTCCTGGCTTTAGATTTTCTGGACTGGCAAATTTGATAATCTGGTCAGAGAGAATGGCGAGGGTGGCGGTTTGTTTTTCCGCCAGCGGCAACCGCTTAATCACTTTAACTTTCTGCGTACTCAATCTGGAGATGAAATATATTCCCTGTTTATGAAAATCAACAAAGTTTTGTTTTCTCTGTACTCCTCGGTCAAAAATGGCAATGTTTAAAGCCTTTTTCTGCTTTTTTTCCAAAATGAGTTTTGGTAGAGCATTGTCTTCTGACAGATATTTTTGGCCTTTGAATAAAAGCAGATTTACCGGAATCCCGGCTCGCAGCTCCACGCCGAATTTTAAAGTTTTGACTCCCTGATTGTCATTGAGCCCAAATTGTAAGAGTTTAGCAGAGAGTGTGACAATAGTCGTGTCGATTTTGGAAACTGAGATTTTCTTACGGTCAAACAAGACCGATTCTAATTTAGGGGAACGGATAAGATACTCAAAAATCTTTGCAAAATAACCGCTGTCAATGTTTTTGAGACGCATGCCAATCGCAGAATGTTTGACCGGTTTGGTTGGAATATTAAAAAGGTTTTTGAACCTTTCGGATTTAAAAATAGCTTCCAAAACTCTCAAAGAAATACCGCCGCCGTTTAGGAAAGCGAATAAAAAAAGTTTGAAAATTGGCTTGCCGTGAAGTTTTTTAACTGAATAATCCACCCTGGTCTCAACGGCCAGATTGTCCAACAGCTCGTCCGGCACCAAACTAATAATTTCCTCGGCTTTCCAGATTTTGCGTGTTTGCATATTGATTTTTGTTTATTTTTTAAGGCTTTTATCTTTATTTTAGCGGAGATTTAGGATTTTGGACAGTTGTGGGGTATTGCCCAGTAAAAAAATATCTTGAACAATACGCAATAAAAAGCAAAGATAAACAAAAACAAATAAACAAAAAAATAAATTTATTAAAAAACATTGATGGTAAAATAAGGCATGTGGTCAATAATAATGGGATACCTACGCCGCCGATTTCATTTCCTCTCGATAAGACATATGATTTTTTTGAAATTAAACATCGAAAAAA
>CAYHSR010000125.1:0-2305 GCA_964359335.1 uncultured Gammaproteobacteria bacterium
CGGGTATTATGAGAGAATTTCTAAAATTAAGGGGGTAGAAATTGTCCCCATGGATACCAGCACTTATGTTTTGATGGAAAATGCCCAAGCCACGGCTACTATCACCGGCACAGCCGCTTGGGAAGCTATCATGAGGTTGAAACCAGCCTTAATCTTTGGCGATAATTGGTTCCAGGAATGTCCCGGTTTGTTTAAAATAAATAATGTTAAAGGATGCAGAGAAGCTTTGAATTTTATTAAAAGCGGAAATTTTAAAGTTAGCCAGGAAGAAATAATCAGATTTTTATTTGCCTTTGAAGCAGTAACCATGCGCGGCAATTTTTATTTTTTTGCGAAGAAAGAATCAACCGTGGATGAGGAGGCCAATGTTAATAATTTTTATGGTTACATCGCCCAAGCTTTAAGGTAGTTTAACTTTTAAACATGTATAATAATAAAAAAATAGTGTTAACCATTGAGGCCAGAATGAGGTCGTCTAGATTGCCCGGCAAGGTTCTTTTGCCGTTAATGGGCAGGTCATCCTTGGCCAGAATGATTGAGCGGGTTAGAAAATCAAAATATGCCGATGCAATTGTGGTGGCCACCACAATCCATCCAGCCGATGATGCTATTGTTTCGTCAGCTAAGGAATTAGGCGTGCGATTTTTTAGGGGTAGTGAACAGGATGTGCTTAATAGAGTTTTAAGCGCCGCTCAATCGGTGCAGGCCGATATAATTGTGGAGTTAACCGGGGATTGTCCGCTGATGGACTGGCGATTGGTTAATCGGGGTATTGAAGAGTTTTTCAATCATCAGGTTGATTACGCATCCAATACTATTAAGCCGACATTCCCTAATGGTTTTGATGTGCAGGTTTTTCCAACCAAGATTTTAGCCGAAGTGGCGGATTTAACCAAAGACCCCATTGATCGTACCCATGTTTCGTGTTATATTTATAATCATCCGGATCGCTATAAGCTGCACAATTGGACGGCTGGCGATGATTATTTTGGCCCGGAATTTAGAGTTACCCTGGATGAACAGGCGGATTTCCAATTGTTAGAAGCGATTTTCGGGGAATTATATCTTAAAAATAACGATTTTTCGGCGGCTGATGTTGTTGCCTTATTAAGGCAAAGGCCGGATCTGGTGGAATTAAACAGATATGTCAAACAAAAAGAAATTTCCGAAGGATAAAAAATACAAAGCGGTAATTATTGGAGCGGGAAGGATCGCCTGTGGTTTTGACAACCGCAAAACAAAGCGGGTTTTAACTCAGGCGCACGCTTTTTTACTACACAAAAAAGTGGAGTTGGCCGGTTTGTTTGATACGGATAAACAAAAGGTAAAAAGCGCCTCTAAAAAGTGGGGCGGCAAACCGTTTTTCGACCTAGATTTGATGTTAGCAGAAATAAAGCCCGAAATTATAAGCGTTTGCGCGCCCGATAATTTGCATTTTTCAATACTTAAAAAAATTGTCAAGTATCGGCCAAAAATTGTAATTTGCGAAAAGCCGGTCACAACCAACGTCGCCGATACTGAAAAAATAATATCATTATACAAAAAAAATAAAATTCCTATTTTAGTTAATTATTCACGTCGCTTTGATGTGGCAGTTCAAAATTTAAAAAGAGAGCTAAGTCGCGGTAAATACGGCAAGATTATAGCCGCCTCCGGCGTTTATTCAAAGGGCTTATTGCATAACGGTTCTCACCTGATTGATCTGGCGCTATATCTTTTCGGAGAATTGGAGGCGGCTCATTCATTATTTGCGATTAGCGATTACGATAAAAAAGATAAAACAATAGCTGGTTTTTTGCAATTTAGGAATTGCCATCAGTTTTATTTGTTAGCCGCCGATCAACGTAACTATTTTATTTTTGAGTTGGATATAATTTGTGAAAAAGCGCGGCTAAGGTTTGTTAATGAAGGATATTCGCTAGTGGTGCAGACAGTGAAATCAGACACGTTTTTTAGCGGGTACAGAATTTTAGGCGCGCCAAAAGAAAGAGCGACTCAGTTGGATTGCGCGATGTATCAAATGGTTAATAATGTTGTAGATTATTTGGACGGGGCATCCTCTTTAATTTCTCCGATTAAAAATGCCCTGATTACCCAAAAAATTTGTTTTATGTTATCAAAAAAATATGTCTAATTTGGCAATTTTCGGCGGTCAACCAGTAAGAAGCAGAAAATTTCCGGCTTATCGGGTCATTGGGGAAGAGGAAAAAAAAGAGGTTGATAGAATTTTGGATTCAGGCATCTTATCGCGCTACCTGGGTTGCTGGGAGCCGGATTTTTTCGGCGGTCCGGAAGTGCAGTTGAT
>CAYHSR010000126.1:0-2278 GCA_964359335.1 uncultured Gammaproteobacteria bacterium
AGATTTTTCGCGTCTCTTCTGACAAACCTTTGAACTGCTTGTGAAATTTTGAATGCGGTTTGGAGCCAGGCGCAAGCGCAAGAAGGCGCGATCGTGCAGCTGACAGTGACCGGGAATAATAATTGCGACGGGGAGACGGTTAGCTTTAAAGTTTTTGAAGATGATAGTTTATCTAATAACGATTTGGTAAATAAAAATCCAGCGGCGATGGTTTTTAGTAATAATCAAGTGGTCGCAAGCTGGACTGCTGAATGGCAGTGCGACGTGCCGGTTTTAGGTTTTTGCACTGCGGGCGATCCGGAATATTATTTTATAGCGACATTAGAAAGTGATTCGGCGGTGTCGGCAAAAAGCGGAAATTTGGAAGTCGCGAAAGCGGAAGCGCCGCCTCCGCAACCAATTGAACAATTGCCAAACCTGTCAACTGAATGTAAGTATGAGAATAAAGTCTATATTAATAGTACAGTTACTTTTCCCAAGAGATATGAGAAATGGGATGTAGCTGGCAGAAATGATGCCTGGCAGAATACCTGTTTTATTATTACAGAAGATATTACTATCAGTGGTACTGAATTTTTAGTATTTGATGGGATAAAAAATATCCTTCTTGATTTAGGTGGCCATAAAATAACCTATGATACTGCTTCAAGCCGAGGCAACTCAATAACATCTTTGATTAGTTTTCTTAATGGTGAGAATATTGTTGTAAAAAATGGAGACATTTTTCAGAAAGGGAACTCCGCTTCATATACCATCTCATTGTCTGGCACGGTCTATAATTATGAAATTTTTGGACTAAACATTTTTACCAGTGGTCAACCAACACCTTCAGACGGCTCTGCCGGTATTCATATCCAAAATACTAATTTACTAAGTAGTGTTAAAAATACCACCAGAAATAAGATACATCACAATTATTTAGAAAACACCGGCATTAGTAGACCAATCCAGACCGGCAGCAATAATATTGATATTCCTTGTTCTTATGATATTGATATTTATAACAATATATTGGTCGGCGCCCACTGGAGTATTGAAGCCCAAAATATTGAAGCAGCTGCTTGCCCAAGGGATAAAAAGAATCATAAAATTTATAATAATCTAATTGAGGCTTGGAGATATTCAGGCGTTAAGGCCGGCCAAGGCTTAAGGCTTACCAGCTGCCTATCTTGTGAAGTTTTTAATAATCAGATTGGCTCGGACGAAGCCAGGGGAATGTATTTAGCCGGTGGAGACGATAGAATTAAAGTATACAATAATGTCATTAGCGCCCGGTATCATGTCGCGGCGCTTGATGGATATTCAGATACTCGTCCCTACGGCATTTGGACAAGGAGTAGCTGGAACGATGAAATATTTGGAAATGAGATATTGGTAATTAATTCCATTAATTATAATAACCCCGAAAATCATCTTATTGGCATAGCAATAATGAGAGATGCGGGCATACCAGATACAGCCCCAAATATAGCCACTCAAAATTTGCAGATCCATGACAATATAATAACAGTTATTAGGACTGATCCTTCGGTGGCAAAAGCGCTTGGAATTGAGTTTGGCAATCAGACCGGCGGCGAATTTGGCGGTCAAAATAATAAGATAGAAAGAAATATAATAAGAGCCGAGAGCGCAGTCTATTGGATCTCGTCATTATTTTTTGAGACACCAAGAAGTAATGTGTTTTCAGAAAATACTTTTATTAAGCCCCGACATGCGTTTTCAAATTGGAACGAAGGCAATGTACCTTCAAGCGGAAACAGGACAGTTGCCGAAACTGACAATCCGGCCGGAGCGCCGGCCAGACCCACTGGTCTAACAATTAGAAATATACATGGCCGGGCAATCTTAGAATGGAATAAAAATCTTGAAACTGATGTTATGGGATATTGGGTTTATAGAAATGGACAGAAAATACCTGATACCTATTTTAGGGCCACTCGGTTTTATGTTGATAAAAACGCAAAAGTTAGTGATAGCTATGCAATCAGCGCTATTGATTATTCGTGGCTTGAAGGAGAAAAAAGCCAAGAGATAATTTTTAGATAGAAAGTTAAAGATATTATGATTAGTATATTAATAAAGAAAAAACTATTTTGGATTGGCGTTTTGGGAATCGCTGTGGTTTTCGGTATGGCGGGATTTTTAAAGACAAGTTTTGGAGCGCCGGTATGCGGGTTTGATTTATGCGCGCCGAGCAATCCGGGCGATCCGGGGGATCCGGCGAGATGCAGTGGAGATTTTGTCCAGACGTGCGGCAACTGCGATGATGATTTTTATG
>CAYHSR010000127.1:0-2278 GCA_964359335.1 uncultured Gammaproteobacteria bacterium
CGCCACTTGTAGCGCTGATAAAGCCCGTCGGTTGTTGGGCTACAAAACTGAAGTTAGTTTACGCGAAGGATTATCACAGATGATTGATTATATTAAAAAACGCGGACCGAAAAAATTTAAGTATCATTTGGATGTGGAAATAGTTAATGATAAAACCCCGCAAACGTGGGTAGAAAAAAAGTTTTGAGAGTTTAGATTTGAAAGCTCATACGGTTTTTCAAGTATTAATCTACTTTATTTAACCATTTTTGTATGACAATATTAGACAACCTATCAGAAATAAAAAAAA
Source organism: uncultured Gammaproteobacteria bacterium (assembly GCA_964359335.1). Lineage (GTDB taxonomy): Bacteria > Patescibacteriota > Patescibacteriia > Magasanikbacterales > GWA2-37-8 > CAYHSR01. The sequence continues at coordinate 290 of CAYHSR010000127.1, forward strand.
TAGATTCACAAAATATGCTTGGTAGCTTACAATTTTTAGGTAAACAAGCGGAGCAAATTTATCAAGAAGTAAAAAATATGTTTATCCCTGAAAGTTTACGACACATCAATAATATTGTCGTGCTGGGGATGGGAGGATCGGCAATCGGCGTTCATGTTTTGAAAACATTATTCAGTCGGCAATTAAAAGCGCCTGTGGAAATTATTAATGATTATATTTTACCGGCGTTTATAAATAATAAAACTTTAGTGATCGCTTCCAGCTACTCTGGCGACACGGAAGAAGTAATAGAAGGCGTCAAGCGGGCGAAAAAAATGAAAGCTCAAATTATCTGTATTACCGCCGGCGGTAAATTAGCGGATTATGCCAAGAAAAATAAAATACCCGGTTTAATTTTTAGTACTAAAAATAATCCCAGCAATCAGCCGCGAATGGGTTTAGGTTATTCTATTGTCGGCCAATTATTATTGATAGATAGAATTGGATTATTAAAAATTACCAAACAGCAAATTAAAGCCATTATTAAAACATTATCTTTTTACGATAATCAGTTTGGCGTCTCGCGTCCTTTATCTGACAATTTGGCCAAACAGCTGGCTTTGTTTATTCATGATGTAAGTGTTTGGTATATTGCTTCCGAACATTTGTCCGGCAACGCCCATGTGGCGGCTAATCAAATGAATGAGAACGCTAAGCTGTTTGGCGGCTATTTTATTTTACCTGAATTAAATCATCACCTGCTGGAAGGCCTGCCCAATCCCAAGAACAACAAAGATAATTTATCGTTTGTTTTTTTTGATTCAAAATTGTATCATCTTAGAAATCAAAAACGTTATGCCATCACTAAACAGATTCTGGATAAAAATGATATTAAATATTTTACTTATGCCTGCCAAGCCAAAGATAAACTATCGCAATCCGGCGAGGTTTTGGTTTTTGGCAGTTACGTAAGTTATTATTCAGCAATTTTGCGCGGGATTGATCCCAGTCCGATTCCTTGGGTGGATTATTTTAAGAAGGAAATGTCGTAAGTAACATTAAAATTAACGAGATTGCTTCGTCGTTGCGACTCCTCGCAATGACAGAAAAAATATGGATTTATCAATTATTACCGTAACGTGGAATTCGGAAAAGCATATTAAAAATCAAATGGAATCAGTTCAAAAAGGCGCTGAGGGTTTGCGATACGAACAGATTATCGTTGATAATAATTCTAATGATAGTACTGTTGCCGTTGTTAGAGATGTTGGAAATGTCAGGATGATAGAGAATAATACTAATTTAGGTTTTGCTAAGGCCAATAATTTGGCGGTTAAAATTGCTCGAGGGCAATTTATTTTATTTTTAAATCCGGATATGGAATTGTCGCATTCTGGAATGTTAAAGCGGGCCGTTGAATATCTGAAAGAAAATCAGGACATAGGCATCATGGGTTGTAAGTTATTGGGACGCGATGGCAAACAAAATATAAATGCCGGTCCGCGCCGTTTTCCGTTAAAAACTGATTTTTTAATTATGTTGTTGAAAGTCCATCATTTTTTTCCGAAGCTTTTACAAAAATATTATTATGGTGATTTAGATTTTGATAAAAGGCAAACGGTAGAGACAGTGCGTGGGTCATTTATGTTGACCAGAAGGGAAATAATGCAAAAGTTAAATTTGACCCCGTTTGATGAAAGGTATTTTCTGTGGATGGAGGATGTTGATTTTTGCCGCCAAGTCAAGCGTTTGGGTTATAGTATAGTTTATGAACCGAGCTTTGCCTGCTTGGATTTAGTCGGGCAAAGTTTTAAACGGCGCAATTTATTTAAAAAACAAATAATGTTTTATAGAAGTGTTTATCATTATATTCAAAAATGGGGATAATATGCGTCTAACTATCAACCTAATCACTTACAATAGCGCGAAATATTTACCGGCCTTATTTGGTTCGTTAAAAAAACAAACGTTTAAAGATTGGGATATGAATGTTTTAGATAATAATTCTTC
>CAYHSR010000128.1:0-2268 GCA_964359335.1 uncultured Gammaproteobacteria bacterium
CAACATCTGTCTGACAGCCTTCTTTATAATCTGAGATGGACTGACTTTGAACAACTTTTTAACAGACGTCTTGGTAATACCACCCGGATATCCACTGTAATGAAAGTAGGCCTTTTGTTCTAACTTTTTACCGCTCAAAATTACCTTATTCGCGTTAGTCACTACCACCCGATTTGTATTGTCTTGATTGGGTTTAAAAGCGGGACTATTTTTACCCATCAAAATCACGGCTACTTCAGTCGCAACCCGTCCGACAGCCCGGCCGGCGGCGTCAATGGTGTATTTATTGGTCATAATAATTAAACGAATTCAATTATCGCTTCCTCGGCGCAATCGCCTAAACGATTATCTAATTTAATAATTCTGGTATAACCACCGTTTCTTCCTTGATATCTTGGTCCTAACGCTTCCATTAATTTTTTAACAACATTCTGGGTATATAATTTGGCAACAATCCGCCTTCTGGCTGATAAATCGCCTTTTTTGGCTGTGGTTACCAATTTCTCTACGATTGGCCGTAGCGCTTTTGCCTTGGCTTTGGTAGTTTTAATTTTTTCATATAAAACCAATGACTCTACTAAATTGGCCAAAAGAGAACGACGTCCGGCGGTCTTTCTGTCTAAGGTAACTTTTTTCTTCTGGTGTCGCATAAAACTTATTTAGATTATCCCGCCGGAATTCCTTGAGGATAAGATTATTTATAATTTTATTTCACGTCTTTTTTGGTCTTTTTAACCGTTGTCTTTTTCTTTGTCTTGGTCTTGGTTTCAATCACATCTGCTACCATGGCTGTTTCCACAGACGCAAGACCACTGGAGCCATCGCTTAAGGTTGAATTCAAAATATTAAAATGATCCATTAAAGTTTTATTAGCCAGATTGATCGCTTCGCGCGGAGTTAAAACACCATTGGTTTCCACATGCAAAGTTAATTTTTCGTAATTGGTAATATCGCCCACCCGAGTATATTCCACGCTATAGCCGACATCCTTAACCGGGTTATAAATAGAATCAATCACAATCGTGCCCAAATCATAATCTTTTTTATCTTTTTCTTCAACTGTGGTAAAACCACGACCCTGACCAACAATAATATCCATTTCAAAATCCTTATCTTGAGTTAAGGTGGCAATTACCAAATCCGAATTCATTATTTCCGCCTCAGAATTATTTTCAATATCTTTGGCTTTTATCTCGCCTTTTTTATTTCTTTTCAATTTTAAAATGATCATCTCATCGCTATAAACCTTAACAGCCAATTGTTTTAAATTCAAAATAATTTGAACGACATCTTCTTTAACACCATCAACAGCGGTAAATTCATGCTGAGTGCCTTTAATTTTAAAAGCCTCGACAGCGGCGCCAGGTAAAGATGACAACAACACTCGACGCAAAGCATTACCCAAAGTAGTGCCATAGCCAAAGTGGCAAGGAGTAATAATCAAATCAGCGCTCGTAGCTGATTCTCCTTGAGAAAACTCAACTTCAGATGGTAATAGTAGATCTTGCATATTATTAGTTTATTTGTTTATTAGTTTAGTAGTTGAATAGTACCAAACAACAAAAACATCAATATTGTCTCTATATTTTACGCGCGTAGAACTCAATAAGTAATTTAACATCAAAAGCCGGATTGACAGTAGTCGGAACATTTAAAACCTTCGCGCTTAAATCAGTCGGATTGATGTGTATCCAACTAACCGGTTCGTGTTTTCTCAATTTTTCAATCGCTTTTTCAAATAATTTTTTCTTTTTTCCACCTTCTGTCAACCCAACTACATCACCGATTTTGACTCGATAGGAAGGAATATTAACTTTTTTGCCATTAACCTGAATATGACCATGACCAACTATTTGTCTGGCCTGAGATCGAGAATCGCCTAATCCCATTCTAAAAATAACATTATCCAAACGCGCTTCTAAAAAGTTCAATATATATTGTCCGGTGTTGCCGACTTTTTTACCAGCCTCACGCATGTATTTGGCCAAATGTCTCTCCCGTAAGCCATAGATCTCTTTGGCTCGTTGTTTTTCTACCAATTGACGTCCATAAACCGACTTTTTAGCTCGTTTGCGATTTGTCCCATGCACGCCAGCCGGATAATTTCTTTTGATTAACGCGCATTTAGAACCACCGCATTTTTCCCCCTTTAAAAACAGTTTGGTACCAACCCGACGGCACTGGGCGCATTGTTTGTTCATTTTACTATCCATAGTATTAAAAATTCTTTATCCTCTTTTGTTTTATTATACTCTTCGTCTCTTGGGT
>CAYHSR010000129.1:0-2167 GCA_964359335.1 uncultured Gammaproteobacteria bacterium
ATGCAATATTTACATTACTGACGGTTCGCATCTCTATAAAAGCACTGATTGCGCTCGTACTTGGATTTTAAGTTTTACCGAAGAGCGACCGATTTCAAGGATAACTGATTTGAGTATTGATTATACTGATTCTAATATTCTGTATGCCTCGCAACTGAACGGCGATATTTTACGCAGTAAGGATGGTGGCGGAAGTTGGTTAGTAATTAAACGGTTTGGTTTTGATGTCAGAAATATTATCGCTGATCCTAATGTCAAAAATCGAGTTTACGTTGCGGCCAGAGAAAAAGGATTTTATCGGTCGGATGATGCCGGTGTCAGTTGGCAGGATTTGAGCGCGGATTTTTCTAAATACAGTCAAAGTACGTCTTATTACCGTCTAATTCTCAACCCCAGCAAAAGCGGCAGTTTGTATTGGGTTTCTAAATATGGCATTTTACACTCAAGTGATTCTGGCGAAAGCTGGACTGATATAAAATTATTAACCTCGCCTGGTAGCGTTGACATTTACGCGTTTGCTGTTAATCCAAATAATGAGAAAGAAATCTACTATACAGGTACGATTTTAAATGACAAGAGCAAAAATGTTCGTTCCACTTTTTATCGATCCGGCGATGGGGGAATCAATTGGGTAACACGCAAATTACCGGCCAGCACCATTCCGGTATATCTATCGGTGCAGTCAAAAAATGGTAATGTAATTTTTGTCGGTTTTACGAATCTTGACAAATAAAGTTTTTGTTTAAAATGACAAATTTACTGATTATTTAAAATAACTAACAAACAATATGCAAATACAATCTTACAAATCGGATTTAGACAAATCCATTGAATTTTTAAAAAATGACATTTCCAGTTTACGCACTGGACGAGCGACAACGGCTTTGGTGGAAGATATTTCAGTTGAGGCCTATGGTGTTAGACAACCGCTTAAAGCAGTTGGCACTATTTCGGTGCCGGATCCTAAGACAGTTATGGTTACTCCTTGGGACAAGAGCCAATTACAAAATATTGAAAAAGCTATTCGTGATTCTTCGTTGGGAATGAATCCGGTCAATAATGGAACACAAATTATTTTATCATTGCCAGAATTAACCTCGGAACGTCGAGCTGAATTGATTAAGGTTTTGCATTCTAAATTGGAAAACGCGCGCATTGCCGTTCGTAAGATTCGCGAAGAAGCTCGGGATGACATAGATCAGGCTGAAGAAAATAAGGCAATTGGCGAAGATGAAAAATATAAATTGCAAGAGGATTTAGACAAATTAGTTAAAGAATATAATGAGAAAATAAAGCAGGTTGGAGAAGCCAAAGAAAAAGAGATAAATACAGTGTAAGTTAATTTAATTTTTATGCTTATAAATTTAGATACAATCGTCTCTCTCTCTAAACGCCGCGGATTTATTTTTCCAGGCAGTGAAATTTATGGTGGTTTGGCAAATAGCTGGGATTATGGTCCATTGGGTCATTTACTCAAACAAAACATCAAAAAAGCTTGGTGGCAATTTTTTGTCGCTGGCCGAGACGATATGGCGCCATTTGACAGCGCGATTATTATGAATCCAAAGGTTTGGGAAGCCAGCGAGCATTTGCAAAATTTTAGCGATGAATTGGTGGAATGTAAAAAATGTCATCATCGTTTTCGCGCCGATCATTTGTTAGAGGCCAAAAGCATGCGTCCGGAATATGATAAAGGAAATGTAAAATCAATTTCCGAAATAAATTGTCCTGACTGTGATGGAAATTTAACTGAGCCAAAGAGTTTTAATTTAATGTTTAAGACTTTTTTGGGTACTACAGAAGATACTTCTACCACCGTTTATTTACGTCCGGAAACAGCAGGCGGCATGTTTGTTAATTTTAAGAATGTTTTAAATGTTACCCGCCGTCGTTTGCCGTTTGGCATCGCGCAGATTGGCAAATGTTTTAGAAATGAAATCACGCCTGGTAATTATATTTTCCGCACCCGTGAATTTGAAATTGGCGAGTTTGAGTATTTTATCAATCCAAATTCGCCAGCTGGCGGATGGGAAAAGATTTTTGAGATGTGGCTTGGTGAAATTAAACGTTGGTGGCGAGATATAATGCAGATTAATATGGAAAATTTGGTGTGGCGCGAAATTCCTGATGGCGAGAGAGCGCATTATAGCAAGCGCACGGTTGATAT
>CAYHSR010000130.1:0-2154 GCA_964359335.1 uncultured Gammaproteobacteria bacterium
AAGCCAAAATTTTAAAAATCTCTTATGTTAAAAAATACGCTCAAACAGTCGGTTTAAATCCGGACAAACTCGGTCGCCATTTTTGTTACGAAGCTGACCTCAAAAATAACATCGTTTGCCACCCCAATAAAAAAATAAGGATTGCCCATTTGAGTTCAATATTTTTTTGGTTCCGACGTTTGGGAATTGCTGTTTTGACTTGTTCTTTTTTGGGATATTTTATTTGGCAAATGACTGGTATTTTAAAAGCGCCTAAATTATTGGTCTATAATCCGACCGACGGATATTTGGCTAACAGTATACAAACTTTAGTCCAAGGCGAGACCGACCGTGAAATAAATTTGACTATTAATGGAAAAGAAACTAATATTAACGAGCAAGGTCGATTTGAAGTACCAGTTGATCTTACGGTCGGCACAAATGAAATTACGATCACAGCCACCAAAAAACACGGCAAACAGACCACCATGATCAGACGAGTAATTGTCAAAGAAACGGTGGCAAATAAGAATAAAGTATCAGTGAAGTGAAAAATTGTAAATGGAACATCATTCAAAAATAATAATAAAATTAAGACACAAGGCTTACAAAACTATACAAAAAACTTTATAACTTTTAACTAATTTTATGATCAACAAAGAGGAACGGGAAGAAAAATTTAAAGCGGCCCAAAGCGCGATTGACCAAATTAAACAAAGATTCGGCGATGGCGCCATTATGAAATTTGGCGAAGCCAAAACAATGCAAGTGGCCGCTGTGCCAACAGGCTGTTTATCAATGGATATTGCCTTGGGAGTAAAAGGAGTCCCGCGCGGACGGGTAATCGAAATCTTCGGTCCGGAAAGTTCCGGCAAAACCACTTTAGCCCAACATATTGTGGCGGAAGTGCAAAAATTAGGCGGAATTGCCGCGTTCGTTGATGCCGAACATGCTTTGGATCCTGACTATGCTAAAATAATTGGCATTAATATCAATGACTTGTTAATTTCGCAACCCGATACCGGTGAACAAGCTTTGGAAATCGTGGAAACTCTGGTTCGTTCTAACGCCGTGGATGTAATTGTGGTTGACTCCGTGGCTGCTCTTGTCCCAAAAGCGGAGATTGAAGGTGAGATGGGTGATTCACACATGGGTTTGCAAGCCAGATTGATGAGTCAGGCCTTGCGCAAGCTTACCGGAACGATTAGCAAGACCAAAACCGTATTGATTTTTATCAATCAAACCAGAATGAAAATCGGCGTTTACTTCGGCAATCCGGAAACAACGACTGGCGGTATGGCGTTAAAATTCTATTCCTCAATGCGCGTTGAAGTTCGCCGCGCCGCTCAAATTAAACAAGGCGATAAAATTATTGGCAATCGGGTTAAAGCGAAAGTAGTAAAAAATAAAGTGGCCCCGCCATTTAGAACTTGCGAATTTGATATTATGTATAATGAAGGCATCTCGGTGGCTGGCGATGTGATTGATAAAGGAGTGGAATATAAAGTGATTAAAAAAAGCGGCAACAGCTACACTTATGGCGACGAAAAACTCGGTGTCGGCCGTGAAACCGCAAAAAAATTTCTTCGCGAAAATCCCAAAATGATGGAAAAAATAAAAAAGAACATTTGGGAAGTAATTGATCGCGGCATCCCGGCGGAAGAGGAAGAAGAAGTGAAGAATGATAATGTAGGCAAGAATGAAATTGAATAAAAAATTATTCTATAAACTTAAACCGTGGACGTGCTTTGCCGTCAATCATGATATTCTCCAAAAACTTTTCTTTTGACCTAACCCATCGGGCATTGTCGCCAAATTCTTGACTGTCATACAATGCTTGATACACCACCAACTCCTCAAGAGTGTCGCTATCTCTGGCCACACCTATTACTATATATTCCCGACCCTTGTGATGGCAATATCGCCCGCCGATTTTTAGTTCCATATAATTTTATTATTTTATATATACTTCTATATTACCCCTAAACTATATTTTTAGGCAATAACTATTTTGCCGTCAAATTTTTTATATCTTTTAAAACTTGACCCTTTTCCTCCCCAGTCAAAAATCTTGGCTGGGCGTGGTCAAATATCTTAGTTGGGTAAAAATCAAAACCGCTAATTTTTTTATCTTGCATTTTTATTTTCAACACATAGCCAATTCTGGTCTGTTCC
>CAYHSR010000131.1:0-2148 GCA_964359335.1 uncultured Gammaproteobacteria bacterium
GGTTAAAACCGATAAAGTTGCTGATCATAAAATGCATAGCGAGCGGGTGGAATTGACAGCGGCCAATGCTGATAAAATTAATTCAGCCAGACAGGAAGGTAGAAGAACAATAGCCGTTGGGACGACAACAGTTAGAACTTTGGAGGGCATATATCATCAAGAAAGTTCTATTAAACCATACAGCGGCGATATTAATTTATTTATTACACCAGGTTTCAAATTTAATATTATCAACGCGTTGATCACCAATTTTCATCTGCCAAAATCAACTTTACTTATGTTAGTTAGCGCGTTTGTCGATGATACCAAATTTGTTTTGGATTGTTATGCCAAAGCAATAGAAGCCAATTATCGTTTTTATAGTTTTGGCGACGCAATGTTGATTAAGTAATGATGTGATATGAGTATGCGTTTAATAAACTTACGAAATTACGAAAAAATACGAAAATACGAAAATACGAACCAAAACGCATATGCTAAATAATTTAAAATCCGATTTGCAAAAATTAGCCAATCCGCAAAAAGCGAAAAACTACGCTCGATTTTTTAAGACAGGTAAAGGCGAGTATGGCGAAGGAGATAAATTTTTGGGAGTGGTTGTGCCGCGACAGAGAAAAGTGGCGGTTAAATATAAAGATTTTGATTTAAAAGATTTGCAAGAGTTATTATCTACAAATATTCACGAATACCGTTTAACAGCTTTGTTTATTTTAGTATCACAATACAAGCGATCTAAAAATGATGAAAAAAAACGAAGAGCTGTTGTAAATTTTTATTTAAAAAATATAAAAAACGTCAATAATTGGGATTTGGTTGACTCTTCGGCTTACTATATTTTGGGTGATTATTTGTTAGAAAAAAAAGATAGAAGTATTTTGTACAAATTAGCTAAGGCGAAAAATTTATGGGAGAGGCGAATAGCCATTATTTCCACTTTTGCTTTTATCAGGGTTGGGCAATTTGCCGATACTTTAAAAATTTCTGAAATATTATTGAATGACAAACACGATTTGATTCACAAAGCGGTTGGTTGGATGTTAAGAGAAATTGGGAAGAGAGATGAAAAAATCGAGGAAGAATTTTTACAAAAATATTATAGACAAATGCCGCGGACGATGTTGCGCTACGCGATTGAAAAGTTTTGGGAGCAGAAAAGAAAACAGTATTTGACCGGCGCGTTAAAATAAAAATCCGAGTTTAAGACTCGGATTTTTATTTTATTTAAAAATTTTTATTCCACGACCACTCCCATCTGTTTTGCCGTGCCTTCCATCATTCTCATGGCCGCTTCTACAGTATGGCAGTTTAGATCCGGCATCTTTTTTTCGGCAATGGCTCGGATCTGCGCTTTGGTTATTTTGCCAACCTTTTCTTGCAATGGTTTGGCTGAACCTTTTTTAAGACTGATAGCTTGTTTAATCAATTCAGCGGCCGGCGGCGTTTTCATTATAAAAGAAAAACTGCGGTCGGCATAAACGGTGATCACCACCGGCACAACCTCGCCTTTTTTATCTTTGGTTTTTTCATTAAATTCTTGGCAGAAGGCTTGGATGTTAACGCCGTGCTGACCTAAAGCCGGACCGATGGGCGGGGCGGGATTAGCGGCGCCGCCAATAATTTGTAATTTAATTAAAGCGATTGTTTTTTTGGGCATATGGTTTTATATATTGATTAAATTTTTTTCACCTGCATGACATCTAATTCAGCTGGCGTTTCGCGGCCGAACATGGTAATTAATACTTTAACTTTACCGCGATCCGCGTCAACATCGGAAATCTTACCTTCAAAATTCTTAAATGGACCGTCAATAATGCCAACCACGTCATTTTTTTCCAAATCAATTTTGTGTTGCGGATCTTCGGCCTTCATTCTTTTCATCAGCACTTCAATTTCTTTTTGATCAACCGGTGTCGGGGTGGTGCCGGAGCCGACAAAGCCAGTCACATTTGGTGTGTTGCGTACGACATACCAAGTATCATCAGTCACAATCATCTCTACCAGCACATAGCCTGGAAATATTTTTTCTTCAATTGTCGTTCTTTTTCCGTTTTTGATTTTGATTTTTTTCTCTTTAGGGACGACCACGGCAAAAATTTTGTCCTGCATGTCAAAAGACGTGATTCTTTGTTCCAAATTATTTTTGACGTT
>CAYHSR010000132.1:0-2148 GCA_964359335.1 uncultured Gammaproteobacteria bacterium
AAAAGGAATCACGGAAAAAGAGATTGGATTTTTATATTTTAAAATAAAAAATCCCAGACAAAGGGTAATTAGCGGATAAGTTAAAAATTTAAAAATGCCAACATCGGTTAAAGCGGTAAAGTAGAAATACCAAGGGTTAACGCCAAATTCTGCTGTTTTATTCTCAATAATATTTACCTCAAAATAATTCCAAGCGCTTAACACCCATTCTTGGTAGTACCAATAGTCAATTAAAATCCCAAGCCCGACAATTATTGATGTTCCCAAGATAATGCCAAAAATATTTTTCAGACTAGAACGTTTGATAAACAGGAGCCAAAATAGCAAACCAAGAATCAATAGTCCTGTTTGAAATCGAAAGGCAAAAGATAAACCAAGTATCAAGCCAATCAACAGATTATGATTAAATTTCACGATGTTTTTTTCTGAGTCATAATATTTGATCGTTAAGGCCAACCCAAGAATAAAAAAGTTGCCACTCCAGGTTTCCGAAGAAAATCGCACCGCCACATAGGGAATAAAAAATATCAAGAAAGATAAAAGCAGAAAATAAGTTTTGTTTTTTGATCGAATTTGCGGTAAAAGTGTTTGGTAGAGAAAATAAATTACTCCGAAAGAAAACAGACCGGTGACAATTCTCAAGAGTAGGATTTGGTTAAACGGGGAATCAATGTGCCATAAATGGTAAATTTTTATCAATATAAAAGTTAAGGCGACTTGAATGGCCGGACGAATTTGACCGCGATATTCCCACGGCAAGACATCAGCGGTAGTCACTTGTGTTTTTAATGAAGCAAATTCCAAAATTTGGAAGTGTTCGTCGTGTTGAAAATAGCCAACACTAAAAATGGCGGTTAATGAAAAAACCGCAGCTGCGAAGCCCAATATTATTTTTTGGGTTTTGTTCATAAAATATCTAGGCCTCTATTCCTTTTATACCAAAGATATGCTACGATTGATGAGAATATTTTATCAGAATAAACACTAAAAAACAAATTAATACACCTACAATTTTATGTCAAATTTAATGGTTCAAACCACTGCTTCATGTCGAGATTATGAATTATTAGATAGTGGGGAGGAAGAAAAATTAGAGCGCTATGGGCAAATTATAATTTCTCGTCCCGACCCGCAAGTCCTTTGGCCGAAATCGTTGGCTAAAAAGGATTGGCAAAAAGCGGACGCGGTTTTTAGCCGCGATGAACGAGTTGGTTGGAAGACCAATAAAGATATTCCGGAAAAGTGGCCGATTAAATTTTGTGATCTGTCTTTTTTTATTAAACTATCCCCATTTAAACATACCGGTTTATTTCCGGAACAGGCAAGTAACTGGGATTGGATAAGAGATATTATTAGAAAAGAAAAAAGAAGGATAAATATTCTAAATTTATTCGGCTATACTGGTGGCGCCACTTTGGCATCCGCCCAAGCAGGAGCAGAGGTCTGCCATGTGGACGGTTCAAAATCAGCGATTGCTTGGGCGCGTGATAATGCTGGGTTGGCGGGTTTGTCCGTCAAACCAATTCGTTGGATTTTAGACGACGCAGTCTCTTTTGTAAGGCGAGAAATCAAACGCGGCCGCCATTATGATGGTATTATTATGGATCCGCCGGCTTTTGGTCATGGCCCAAAAGGCGAGATGTGGAAGATAGATGCAAACTTTCAAGAATTAGTGGATCTATGTTTTACAGTTTTATCCAACCAACCAATCCTCTTTTTAATAAATGGTTATGCTTCTGGTTATTCATCCATTGTTTATGAGAATAATTTATTATCTCTCATTAAAAAATATGGCGGGCAGACAGAAAAGGGTGAGCTAACCATCAAGGAAACTACTGGACAACGATTATTACCATGCGGAATATTCGCTCGTTGGTGTAAATAAACGTTATGAAAGTTTTATACGAAGACAATCATCTAATAGCTGTTTTTAAACCACATGGTATTTTGGTTCAAGGAGATATTGGCGGCGAACGATGTTTAATGGATGAAGTGAAAGATTATCTTAAAGAGAAATATAAAAAGCCAGGAAATGTTTTCTTAGGATTACTGCATCGTTTAGATCGTCCGGTCGCCGGCATAGTTTTATTCGCCAAAACCAGCAAAGGCGCATCCCGCTTATCAGAACAATTTCGCAATCACTCAGTT
>CAYHSR010000133.1:0-2137 GCA_964359335.1 uncultured Gammaproteobacteria bacterium
CCAAATTGCAAAAATTAAAAGAAGAAGAAGATCAAAAAGTAAAAGCAGAATTGCGCGGAGAATACAAGAGCGCGGAATGGGGCAATCAAATTCGTTCTTATGTTTTGCATCCGTATAAAATGGTTAAAGATTTGCGCAGCCGATATGAAAGTTCAGATCCGGAAGCAGTATTGGAAGGTAATTTAGATTCGCTTGTGGAAGCGCATTTGCGTTGGCTGAAATCCGGCAAGTAAGCAGAAAATATGAAAATAATTAAACAATTAGAAGCAAATATTTCAGAAATTATTGAAGCCTTGAAACAAGGCAAGGTGATTGTGTATCCGACGGAAACTTGTTATGGTTTGGGCTGTGACGCGACTAATGCGGGAGCGGTAAAAAAATTATTTGCCATAAAACATCGTGAGAAAAATAAACCGGTTTTGGTTTTGATGGCTGATGTGGAGATGAGTAAAAAATATGTTCAATGGTCGCCGATGCTTGATGAATTAACGCGTAAATATTGGCCCGGACCGCTTACTGTCGTGGTAAAAATTATAGACAAAAAAAATGACTTGGCGCGAGGCGTGGTTGGTGAAGACCAGACTGTTGCGTTTCGCGTTACCGCGCATCCTTTTGCTCATGATTTGGTGGTAAAATTGGGACGTCCCCTGGTTTCCACTTCCGCCAATATTACAGCGCAGGCGAGTCCTTATGATATTCAAAATGTATTGCAAATGTTTGAAAATACAATCAATCAGCCGGATATAATTATTGACAGCGGGTCTTTGCCTTATCACAGTCCGTCCACAATTGTTCGAATAGTGGATGACAAAATAGAAGTGTTGCGACAAGGGGAGCTTGTTTTGAATTTGTAATTTTTAATTTCTAATTTTTAAACAATGATTAATTTTCTAATGCTTTAATTTTCTAAACTTTTCTTTTTTTATGTAATCAAACCGTATAGTGAAATGTTTAAATAATTATAAAATTAAATCATTAAAAATTATTTAAAAATTATAAATTACAAATTAAAATTAAAATCTGACACCTAATATTATAGCTTTATTGATTCTATATTATATGGTATTCTGTATATATTCTATATGAAAAACAAGATTTACAATGTAAAAGTAGCCAGCGGATATATTATTTTTTTTCTGATTTTGGCGTTTTTTGCCGGCATATTTATGTATATAGCGTGGAACATGACATTGTCTGAACAAAATTCCATGATTATTTTGGAAATGAGCGCTCATACGAATAATCCTAACCGGTCGGAAAGATTGAAAGAATGGAAAAGCAGGCTGGAAAGATTAAACAGAAAAGAAATAAAAGGAATTTATCTGACGGCGTATTCCGCCGGCAACATTAATAAGATGTCGGAAGTGGTTGATTTAATAAATAAAACCGAATTAAATGCCGTGGTTATTGACATCAAAGATTATAGCGGTCATATTTTATATGATTCCAATGTGCCTTTGGTCAATGAATTGGATATGGAAGATTACCGTATAAATAGATTAGGTGACTTGATAAAAGTTTTGCACAAATATGATATTTATGTTATTGCCCGCCAAACTGTTTTTCAAGATCCTTTGCTCGCGCAAAAAAAACCGGAGTGGGCTTTGAAAAATACGAGCGGAGAAATGTGGCGTGACAATAAGGGATTAGTTTGGGTTGATCCGACTAGAAAAGAGGTTTGGGATTATAATATTGAAATCGCCCGTGAAGCCGCCAAATTGGGTTTTGATGAAATTAATTTTGATTATGTCAGGTTTCCTTCCGACGGAAATATGTTGACATTGGCTTATAATAATGGCAAACAGAAAAAATATGAAGTAATGGGTGATTTTTTTTCTTATTTAAATGAACAAATGTCCGATCTGCCGGTGAATACATCGCTTGATATGTTTGGATTTGTTATGGAAAAGAACGGGGAAGACGATATGAATATCGGGCAGAGATTGCAGGACGGTTTGGGTAAGGTGGATGCCATCGCGCCGATGATGTATCCATCGCATTACCCTTTTGGCCATTTGGGTTTGGACAATCCGGCTGATTATCCCGGACTTGTGATTGAAAATGGCATGCAAAAAGGCGCCAGTAGATTTAATGGCGCGGGAACCGCGCTTCGTCCTTGGATTCAAGCTTTTAATCT
>CAYHSR010000134.1:0-2106 GCA_964359335.1 uncultured Gammaproteobacteria bacterium
GCCAGTAACCGAAAAGATGTGCAAGGGGCATTTTGACTGGTTTCCGATGATGCCGCTGGCGCTGCTGGGACAGGCAACGGCTCAAGCCGGGGCAATTCTTGTTTCGCTCATAAGTGAAATTAATTCTGGCAAAATTCCCCTTGTCGTGCATGTCCACAATATTAGAAGCATCAGTAGCAAAAAAAAGGCGGTTCAAAAAGATTTCATCGTCCCTGGTGATAACATGCTGGTTGTCGCCACTTATCTCGGCGGCAAGTTCGGCTTTCATAAAGTTACGGCTGTTGATTACGTCAGCGATATCATGATGGGTATGATGGAAGAGATTGCTTACGTTTTAGTTGATCGTTCATATTTTCGCAACGGGGAGGGAAAATAAATGCTAAATAATCTCTGGTTCAGTAAAATTGTCGCTTTCGCCTATCGGTACCAAAAAGAAGCCCGTCCATACCGTTTTTTGATTCGCGACTTTGCTTCATATCTGCGTTTTCATGGCCAGGACTCTGTCTTGGACATTGGCTGCGGCAGCGGGCGCATTATCCATCTGGTCTGGCAATTCTATGGCCGTTGTGTCAAGCGCATTGTCGGGTTGGATGTTTCTGGCTTGGCAATTCATTTCGCGAAAGAGAATCTGAATAGAATAAATCCAGAGTTAAATGGACAAGTGGAGTTTGTTTGCGCGGATTTTAATAATGGTTTGCCGCAATTTGGCAATAGAGAATTTGATTTAGTAACCGCTGGATTATCCCTTCAATACGCGGAAAGCCAGGAAGATGGCCGCTGGACGCTAAAAGCGTACCGGAAGATTTTCCAAGAAATCTTTCGCGTGCTTAAGCCCGGCGGACAGCTGGTTTTTTCCGTTAATACCCCGCATCCTGATTTTTCGCGAATTGCCAAGAAATCCTGGCGGGAGATATTTTTGACATGGAAGCTTCCCTTGATGCTTGCGGTGGCTCTAATCATGGTCTGGCAAGGCCGATGGTTGACCAAGCAAGCGGATATCGGACGTTTTCACTACCTTCCGATTGAACAGGTTAAAATGATCCTTAGTCAAACTGGTTTTTCTAATGTACGTTATAAATTAACTTACGCTGGGTTGGCGTGGGTAGTATCTTGTCAAAAGCCAAGTTGACTGCCTCTTGCGAATAATGATATAATATTTGCAGGAGGCTTTTTTATGGATAAAATAAATTATGGACTATAAAGTTATAATTTTATTATTAATTTCCGTTTTAAATTTTTTAATAGGTTTTTTTATTTTGATTAAAAATAAAAGAAAGTTATCCAATATATTTTATTGTCTATTTGCCTTTGGTCTATCAACTTGGTCTTTTGGAATGATGATGTATATAAAAGATCCAATAGATTTAAATAGAATTTGGATTTGGTCTTTAATTTTACATTTTGCCGGCAGTTTTATTGCCGTTAATTTATTATGTTTTTCTTTAGCTTTCCCAGCCGATAAAATAAATAAGTTTTTAGCATTTTTATTATATCTTCCTCTTGTTCCAATATTTTTAATGCTTTTTGTTTTTCCTTCAATAATTGTTGATATAGTAATAAAACCTGGAAACCGAATTTTAGTATATGGATATGGTTATATTTTTTATTTTATTTCTTTTTGCGTTTTTATGATTTGCGCATTAATAATTTTGTTAAAAAAATATTTGAAGATTAAGGAAGGCGAAGTTAAATTACAACTTAAATATATTTTTTGGGGAATTCTCATTCCATCATCTTTTGCTTTACTTATTAACATTTTCTTACCCGCTATGGGAGATTTTCAAATTGCTTGGACTGGACCAATCTTTTTATTATTTATAGTTATTTTTATCGGTTATGCTATATTAAAACACCATCTCATGAATATTAAAGTAATTACCACTGAAATTTTTTCGGGTTTAATGGTAACAGTTACAGCGGTTGATGTTTTACTTTCCCAATCACCCCAAGAACTAATTTATAAACTCACCCTTTTCGCGGCAGTTTTAATTTTTGCTGTACTTTTAATCCGTTCGGTTTTAGCCGAAGTAAGGCGGCGAGAGGAGTTGCAGAAATTATCAGATCGGCTGGCAGTTGCTAATTTAAAACTAAAAGATGCAAACCAAC
>CAYHSR010000135.1:0-2090 GCA_964359335.1 uncultured Gammaproteobacteria bacterium
GTTTTGGATATAAGCCTAAAAAATAAAATTTTAAATTTAACGGGCTTTGCCGCCAACCGCGACGATCTGTTAAATTTTAAAACCCGCCTTGGGCAGATAGCTTGGCTGGAAAAAATCAATATTCCGGTTGACCAACTAACGAAAAAAGACAACATTAATTTCTCACTTTCGGCCACTATTAAATAATTATGACGCGCCTCACAATAAAACAAAAAATCTTGTTTACTCTCGGGCTCATTGTAGCGGTGTTGTTAGCTATTATTGGTGGCATTGTTTATCCGGTTGCAAAAAAAATCTATACTCTGCAACAAGAAATAAATAAAATTGAAATGGATCTGGAAAAACGCTACGAAAATTCTAAAAAACTCCAACGCACAGTTAGAGAAATTGATACTATCACAAAAGAAACCGAAAAAATGGCGCAGACGATGATCAAAGCCGGCGACGAGTTGGGCCTTATCACTCAGTTGGAAAACTTGGCGGAACAAAATCATATTATGCAAGATTTAGAAGTGGCGTTCAAAGAAATAAGACAGGACCAGAACCTGCCTGCCGGACAAACAGGCACGCACGCCGGATTAACTCACTATTATCTGCTGACCTTTTCAAACCAAGGAGAATTTAATGACCATCTTGAATATTTGACTGAACTGGAAAAATCTCCATTTTACCTAATTACTGATAATATTCGCTGGGAAAAAGGCAAAGAAGACAAGGCCGGCAAATCACTTATCACATTAAATTTTAGTGGTATTATTTATGTTGATCCAACATCAATCAAAAAATAAACGTGTTGTCATGCTGGCTGAATATAAAGAATATGAGCGTCTGCATCTGATTAGCATCATTGCGGCTTCTTTGATAACCATTGGTGTTGGTATTACTTTATTTTTTCTCTATACGAACATCTACCAAGCTATCAGCAAGACTCGAAGTGTTCTCCTAACTGACTCGGCTCTGACTGTTGAAACAATTGATTTTAAAAAATATGATAAAGTAATTACGGCTTGGGAGAAGAAAACTATTACTGAAATTCCGATAATAACACGAGACCCCTTCGCTTCGGCAAGCACATCGACACCCCGATAAATAAATTTCGATATGAAATATTTATTCCAACTCGGCCATCAACCAGAAATTTCCGCCGCTGAAATCACAGCGGTTTTTACGCTGAAAAATTTTAACACAAAATGGGTTAAACAATCAAACGCAGTGTTAATTGTGGAGTTGGGAGAAAAACTCGACTGTGATAAATTGATTAACACTCTTGGTGGGACAATTAAGATAATGCAAAAAATTGATTTCACCAATATCACCGATTATTTATTAACCAAAAAATCTGAGGGTAAAATCCATTTTTCTCTTTCCGGACCAAATAACCGACAACTCGCGCTGGAAGCAAAAAAAACGCTTAAATCCACCGGCTGTTCCGTGCGTTATATTGAACCAAAAAACACGGCCACAATTTTACACAACAGCCTGATTCAGCGACAAACTGATCTTACGATTTTTGCCAACGAAATTTATGTTACCAGAGCAATCCAACCATTTGAAGAGTTTGGTCGACGCGATTACGACCGCCCTGAAAGCGACAATAAAAGCGGCATGTTGCCGCCAAAACTGGCAAGAATAATGATTAATCTATCGCAAGTACCAAAAAATGCGGTAATTCTTGACCCTTTCTGCGGTTCTGGCACGATTTTAACCGAAGCTGTGGTGATGGGATACGTGGATCTAATTGCTAGTGACATTAGTAAAAAGGCAATTGAAGATACTGAAAAAAATTTGGATTGGGTTAAAAACATGTATCATGTAACATGTAACATGTATCAAATCTTTGAATCGGATGCATTCCAATTAACTAAACGGCTCAAACCTGCGTCAGTAGATGCGATCATCACCGAACCAACCCTCGGCAAACCACTCTCCGGCAGGGAAACAAAAAACCAACTACAATCCCAAGCCGATGAACTGGCAGAATTATTTGTTGATTCTTTCAAAACATTCGCTAAAATTTTAAAACCGAGGGGTAAAATATTATTTATTATTCCCAAATTTTTATGCAAAGACGAATGGGTGGAAATTGATTG
>CAYHSR010000136.1:0-2057 GCA_964359335.1 uncultured Gammaproteobacteria bacterium
GTACACAATTATCATTACTTATTCTGCCTACTCTGCTTATTCTGCTTAATCTGCTTATTATATGGACATTAACATTGTTTACGTTAATTATTTTACTAAGGAGGATTTGCTCAAATCATTGGAGAGCTTATTTTTTGATATTTTGGAATGTCCGTATGATGTACAGGTGACAGTGGCGGACAATTCGCAAAATCAAGATGGGATTAAAGAGGTTATGGAAATGAGATTTCCTAAAGTAAAATATATTGATTCAGGGGGGAATATTGGTTTTGGCAAAGGCAACTCCCTCGGTTTTCAGGCTGTGCCGGCGCGGTATTATTTTTCTTTGAATCGCGATACGATTATACCGCCGCGTTCAGATACTGTTGAACGTATTATAAAGTTTATGGACGCGCATCCTAAAATCGGCTGTATTGGACCGAAGCTGATCAATATGGACGGTTCACTGCAATCTACTTGTTATCGTTTTGATTGGCGGTCAATTGTTATAAAACCATTAAAACAAATAAATTTTGATAAAAAATATGATTGGGTAAAAAAATATACTAACAGATTATTGATGAAAGATTTTGGTCATAATGAAACACGTCCGGTGGATTGGGTGTTGGGGGCGGCGATGGTAGTTCGTCAAGAAGTGGTTGATGAAATCGGCTGGTTTGACGAACGTTATTTTATGTATATGGAGGATTGTGATTGGTGTCGGACAATGTGGGATAAGGGGTGGCCGGTCTATTACGCGCATGATATTGTAATTCAGCATGCTTACGCGCGTGAATCAGCCAAAATACCGGGAATTGTTAAAGCCTTAATAAAAAATAAACTTGCTAGAATTCATTTGGTAAGTTGGATTTATTATATGTGGAAGTGGCGGGGAAAATATAAATATTATACGTCTGTATGAACCAGCCTAAAATAGCGGTAATTTATCTGTCTTATCACAGTGAGCCTTATTTGAAGAATGTTGTTTCGGCATTTGAACACATTACTTATTCAAAGGAAAAAATTGAGTTGGTGGTGGTGGATAACTTTCATCCGGAGTTTGGCAATTCCACTCGCGCGATTGAAAGTAGGCTATTGCCTTTGTCCGGCAAGACAATTTCTCATATTACATTTTTGCCGCAACCAGCCAATCTTGGTTTTGCCGGTGGAAATAATGTCGGTATCAAATGGGCGCTGGAACAGGGGTTTGATTATGTTTATCTTCACAACGATGACGGTTTTATCGCGCCAAATGTTTTTGAACCTTTAGTAAAAGCGATGGAAGAAGACAAAAATATCGCGGTTGCCCAGTCTTTGCTTTTGCTTTATCCGGATACGGAATATTTGAATAATGCCGGCAATTGTTTTCAATATCTGGGTTTTGGATTTTGTGATGAATATCGCAGTAAACGATCTGAGTTGTCTTTGCCAAAAGTGAAAGAGGTAGGATACGCAAGCGGCGCGGCTTGTCTTATCCGCGCGGAATTGATAAAAAAATATGGTATGTTGGATGAAGATTTTTATATGTATCACGAAGATTTGGAATGGTGTTTGCGTTTCCGTGTTTTGGGGTATAAATCTGTGTTGGTGGCCGACTCTATTTTTTATCATAAATACCAATTCAGCCGCAGCATTCAAAAGTTTTTTTATATGGAGAGAAATCGCTACGCCATATTGCTTATGTTTTTTAAACTGCCAACATTATTATTGCTTTTGCCGATGATGATTTTGCTTGAAATCGGGTTGTGGCTGTTTGCCTGGCGTGGCGGCTGGCTTGATAAAAAAATTGAGGTCTATAAATATTGGCTGAATGAAAATAATTGGAAATTGTGGCTGGCCAAAAGAAAACATATTCAAAATATCCGCAAGGTTTCTGATCGATATTTATTAAGCTATAGCGTCCCGGGAATTTATTTTCAAGAAAAAGCCATGGCCAGTCCATTGCTTAAATATCTTGGCAATCCAGTTATGACGGTGTATTATTGGGTTGTAGTAAAAGGGTTGATTTGGTGGTAACTTCCACTGGTTAGAATACTTGATGAAGGACTTAATATTTAAATTTATTACATTATGAACAT
>CAYHSR010000137.1:0-2051 GCA_964359335.1 uncultured Gammaproteobacteria bacterium
ATGATGACTCCACCTTCACCAGTTGTTATATGCTTATGATAATTCAAGCTAAATATTCCGATATCTCCAATAGTTCCAACAAGTTTTCCTTTATAAATAGCCATTGGCGACTGAGCACAATCTTCTATTACGAAAAGTTGGTGTTTTTTCGCTAATTTTAACAACAAATCTAGGTTGGCTGGCCTGCCGAAAGTGTGCTGAATTATCAACACTTTCGTCCTGTGTGTAATCTTTTTTTCAAAATCGGCACAATCCATATTAAAATCATTTCCCACATCTACATAGATTGGTTTCCCTCCAGCATGGATAATAGAATTAGCCACAACCACACAAGTAAAGGCCTGTAATAAGACTTCATCGCCATGTGTTAAATTTAAACTTTTTAAAATAAAATAAAGAGCGCTGCGTCCGCTGTCAAAAACAAAGCAGTGTTTAATAGAAAAATAATTTTTTAACCAATCTTCCGCTTTGCCGGAATTTTCACCGATTCTCAACTTAAACCACTGCCAAGGAAAAAGCAAAAAAGAGGCGGCGATTAATACGTCTTTTTTGGTTAAATTTGGCGCAAAGCCTGTAAAAATCGGTTTACGAAAGATCTTCATATTTTATTTCCCGCATTACGTTCTCCGGAATTCTGTTTTCCAATAAAATAACTGTCGGAGTATCTTTCAGCGCCTGTAAATAATTTAGAAGTTCTACTGGGTCAAACTTACTCACCACATTAGTTTTATATCTACCGGCAACTCCTCGCGACAACGGCACGACAGAATCTTTTGTTATAATAACCAATTCATCCGCCACAATGGAAATTTCCTCACCGATTCTTTCATGGATTGCGTCGCTTTCAGTACCGAGTTCAAGCATACCGCGTGTAACAACAACACGTTTCTTTTCTGTTGGATATTTATTAAGAGTCTCTAAGGCGGCCCTAAAACCATCCGGATTGGAATTATAACTGTCGTCAATAATGTCACATTCCCCGTATTTAAAAATTTTGAGAGATGGTGGTAATGTTGCAACCGCAATCGACATTGTCTCCATTGGCACATCCAATTTTTGTCCGATTAACAAACATGGTGCTATGTTCATAACATTGTGTTCCCCAATAATTGGACTTGAAAAATTAAATTCTTGATTGCCAATTTGCGCGGTAAAATTTATGCCGCTTAAATTTGATTTTATTTCTCTGATCAGACAGTTGGGATGTTCATCAGTATTCAAACCATAAGAAATAACTTTACATTTTAATTCATCGGCCATTTCTCGACAGTATTCATTATCAAAATTAATCACAGCGAGGCCATCTGTGGGTAAAGATTTTAACAATTCATATTTCGCCTGTTGAGTTTTCTTTAAGCTGCCAAAAAGCGACAGGTGCTGTTCGTTGATGGCAGTCAAAACACCTATTTTTGGTTTAACCATTTGGCAAATTAAGGCAATTTCTCCGGTTTGATATGCCCCCATCTCCACAATAAACACCTCAACTCCGGCTAAATCAGTAGAAAGCACGAATTGGGCAACGCCAATTTCAGTGTTGATATTTCGGGGGGTTCTAATAACGTGATATTTTTGTTCTAAAATATGATGTAAAAATTTTTTTACTGTACTTTTTCCATAACTGCCGGTGATGCCGATAACAAGCAGATTTTTATAATTTTGCAATTTTTTTGTTGCTTTCCTTATCAAATATTTTTTAAAAAGGTTCGAAACTTGATTAATAGCTGATATAACGACGCTAATAATTAAGAACCTCGCTATTAAAAGCACCAAAAATAAAACCCAATCTCGAGCCACAATGAAAATAAGCCCTTCGGCGCCGATTGCCGCCAAGATTATCAATCTCGCTTTTTGTGTGTATTTTGGGTGCACTAAACCAGAATGATAGAATTTAAGCGCATTATAAGCCAAGTCAACTGCAAATAAAAACAGCAAGATATACTTCACCATCAAGACGTCATTCATCGGCCACAAAAAAATAAAAAAAGCCACAATAGATCGCCAAAGCAAACGATACTTTACCCAGTACGTCTTGCCCTGTTGGGTAGTCAAAA
>CAYHSR010000138.1:0-2031 GCA_964359335.1 uncultured Gammaproteobacteria bacterium
TAAACATTTCTTGTGCTTGTCGTTTCGTTTTTGATGTTATTTTTACTGAACACTGGATAGAATTAGATAAAGCTAAAACAGTATCTTTACTTGTTTGTTCTATTTTATTACTTTGGTCAATCTGATAAGCCACAGAATTTTCAATTTTATTAAAATAGTTTTACTAACCAATGAAACAATTTTTTAATCCACGAAGTTTTTGGTTCTTGTTTTTTATCTAACGGCATGGGACTTTTATTTGATATTACTTCTCGTTACGAACTGTTAGTAGCTTCAATGATAGTTGATTCTTTTTGTGGCTGGCTGGGTTGTGGTTGCTCTGTAACTTTTTGTGTTTTTTGATTTGTCGTAGGTGTCGCAGGGGCGACAGGAGTGGCGAGGTTCCCGCTTGCATCTGTTTCTGGAATAAATAGTTTTAGAGAGCCAAGTTTATTGAGATCTATATCTTCCAAAACAGAAACTCTTGAATAATTGTTATTACTTGTGTCGCCATAGGCCATACTTGAATTACCCAACCAAGAATTGATTGTATTGATAGATAATATATACCCGAGCGCGTTTAACTCGCCCTTAACCACAGCAGAGGGTATGCCTATAAATGTTCCGTCTTTAAGATATGACCCGCCACCGGAATTCCCGTATTCCAATATGGCGGTTGTCTTTATATAGCTTCCATCTGCGCCGCTAAAATCTCCGCTTGTATAAGTTACCTTTGTGCCAAACTTTGCTGGGTAGCCATAAATAGTAATTTTAGTCCCTAAGCGAAGGTTGCCACTGCCTTTTGTTGTATCAACGCTTGTTAGTTTTTTATTTTGAGGATTTCTAATTTTTAGAATAGCAATATCTTGATTAGGCGACACTTTGACAATATCAGCTATTTGTCTTTCTCCAAAATATGGCTCATCGTTAAAATCGTTTATAAATCCAACAAGGCAACCCAATGTCCCAGCAACAACATGCTTGTTGGTTAAAATAATACCATTTGAATCAATAATTGTGCCCGAGCCCTGACTGGCCATTTGCGCGTTAACAGGACACAAAAGCTTAACAGTTGATTTGATTATTGTATCTTGATTTAAAATTTCGTCAGTGCCGCTTGGTAGCGTTTGCGGTGTTGGCCTATTTGGCGCCTCGCAATACTGATCGGTTGTTGGCGGCGCTGTCTGGACATTAGGACAATCAAAAGTTTTATTACAACTGCGATTTTGTATCCCAGAAAGCGAACATTCTCCCCACGCCCCACAAGTCCATGTATCGGCAGTGCATGATGGTTGCGGAGAATCACAGCTTTGTGAAGTAGCTGGCGATGGTGTGATGACACTTGAGCAATCAAAAGTTTTAGTACAACTTCTTGTTTGCGAACCATAAACCGAGCAGGTGTTCCAGTCACCACAAGACCAGGTATCTGAAGTACACGACGGCGCTAAAATATCAATATAGCCAGTTTTACCTCCCCTTGCTCTAGGGTTGGGATCATCGATTCTAAGACCATATGCTATAACCCTAATGCCTCGATGAATACCTATATCCGTAGTATTATCTATGCGCGCAATAATTTTTGTATTTGACCAACTTATTATTGTTTGTGGCCACATGCTACTGTCTACCAAGCCACACCATACCCCGTTAGGGTCATTAGAAATAACAGGACAAGGAGATGGAGGATTATCGCCAAAATTTTCTCCAGTGATTTCTACCTGGTCTCCAAGATGTATGGTTGTAGGGCTAATTGATAAGATATTTGGACCAATCCAATATTTTCCAAATGTGATAGTAAAGGGGTCGCTATCAACTCCCTCACTGGTATGTAAAATAATGCTATTTGGTCCAACCAAGACCGTACCGTTGTTGTTAATCGAATACATTTTTATATATGTATCGCTCCATGTCTCAACTAATAATTCTGCATTATTGTTATCTAAATTTATTATTTTGCCTTGGCTAACACCAAATCCAGTGCCACTGATATAAAAACTATTATCGTCAATATCAACAAAATATTGATAGTTCGGGGCATATCGTGCTGTGTCA
>CAYHSR010000139.1:0-1964 GCA_964359335.1 uncultured Gammaproteobacteria bacterium
GTGAGCGGCACATAAGCGGTTCTGACGGTTTGAGTAATCGGCTGAACCACCTCTGTCGGTTGTGTAAGACTTCGATTTATCGAACAACCACCTAAAACAATTATAGTGATGCCCAAAATCATGACGAGTGCCAATGATTTTAGGCTATTTTCTTTAAGCTGTCTGACGAACGAAAAATTTAGCATAGAGTTTTAGTTAAAAACTAAATTAAATGTTTGCCTTGACTTTACAGTTCTTATTTGCTATTGTAAATACTGTCGTGACATTTCCACAACTTTATGACTAAAATTTCCCAATTACTCTCCCTATTTGGTCTAAGAGAAATAGAAATAAAACTTTACGAAGCGCTTTTTTATGGTGGAGAAATGGGCGCGAGCGAATTGGCTAAACAGGCCGGCATCAGCCGGACATCGGTTTATGATTTGATCACGCGGCTAAAAGATGAGGGACTGATAATTGAAAGCCAAAAAGGCGGAGTCGCCATATTTTCCGTTCAACCGCCGGAGAAGTTGCGGCTTCTTCTTGCTGAAAAAGAAAGGGAATTTATTTTAGCTAAAAGTAGTTTATCCAGGCTACAAGCCGATTATTTGAAGCAAAATAAAACTGCAAGACCAAAATTACAGCTTTTTGAGGGCAGACAAGAGTTGCGCCAAATGATGAAAGATCTGTTACTTTACCGCGATATGACAGTTTGCGCGTTTTGGCCGGTGGAGACAATTACCAAATTCCTCACTGCTGAATTCATGGAGGAATTTCATAAAAGACGCGCGGAGAGAAATATTTTTTTAAAAGTTATCTGGTCGCAAAATCAAATATTGGCGATTAAAAAATATCCTTTTCTTGAGGATTTAACACAAAAAAGACAGGCACGTGTCGCGCCTGTCGACGTGGACTTTTCACTCGGTTATTCTATTTATGGTAATACTGTCCGCTTTATTTCTTCAAGCAAAGAGAATTTTGGGTTTTTGGTTGAGAGCGCCGAGCTCGCCACGATGATGAAAAGCCAATGGGAAGTTGTTTGGAAGCTGTCAAAATCTGTAAAGTAAAAGATGGTGTGGATAATAAACTTGACAAAACACCAGACAAATGTTAGAATATATTCAGAAAATTGATCTCGTGGACTGCGAATCGTCCGTCTCGTACGGATGTGTAACAGTTCTGGGATCATTTTTTGTTTATTATTGCCAAAATTTCACCAAATCCAGCACTCCGATCCGGTTTTAGCCTGCCTTTATGAACGCCGTAAGCCACAAAATGTGCTGGTGATTTTTTTCCAATTAAGCTGAAATAAACTGTTAATTTTGGTGAATGTCTTTGCAATAAGCTAATGATAGACGTTTCGTATCCAGGATATTCTATATCAATCACAATTTCATCTACTCTAAATTTTGAATTTACAATCAGCGACACCAAGCCGGCGGTAAAAATATGCGGCGCGAATTGTTTTGGCTTCCCCAATTTTCTGTAATGTTCCAAAAGGCGTCTTTTAATCCGCGAGGTAACGACAATCGTTCGTCTATTTTCCTCATTAGCAACTGCTACTATGGTATCACCGGTTAATTCTTCAACGCGTATTGATTGATCAGCCTCAAAACGAAATAGTTTTTGGTGCATAGGTTTGCTTACGGCTGATACTATATTATACTTTTTAATCTCTTCACCTTTATCTCCTTAGCCGTTCTCGCGTATTCCCGCATTTTTGTTTCGCTCCAGTTTTGTTCCAGAAGATTTTTATTTGGATCTGTTATTTCTATTTTTTCTTGTCTTACGCCATGATTATAAAGTCCGTCGTCGGGATATTGGAAGGAGTGGGTAAAGAAGACATTCCGAACGAGCGTAGCGATAGAGGAATCTTTCCCAGAGTTTATTCTTTCTTGGATACTAATATGTTGTTTTTTCACATTTTTCTCCATTGAAAGATCCCTCGTCACTTCGTTCCTCGGGATAAGTTGCACTTCGTGCAC
>CAYHSR010000140.1:0-1961 GCA_964359335.1 uncultured Gammaproteobacteria bacterium
AAAATTTATCGGCGACGATCCTTTTATGTTTTACTTGTCAGACAACATCGTTTTGTCTGATTTAGATGAACTAATTAAAAAATTTGTCAATAATAAATCTGACTGTTTATTAACTCTATCGAAAGTGACTGATCCTCAACGATTCGGAGTGCCCTATTTTGATGAACAAAACAAATTAATTGATGTCGTGGAAAAACCATCAAATCCGCCAAATAACTTTGCTGTCACCGGCATCTATTTATATGGCCCAAAATTGTTTTTTAAAGCCTTTAATAATATCCAAAAAAGTCATCGCGGTGAATACGAAATCTCCAGTATTCATTCTTATTTATTAAAAAATGGCTATGATGTTGGTTATCAAGAAATTACCGGTTGGTGGAAAGATACCGGTAAACCGGAAGATTTATTATTAGCTAACGGATTGCTGATGGATCAAACCAACTTTGGCGCTAATAATTATTCTATTGGAAATAATACACATATTGGCTCTGGTGTGAAAATCAACGGCCCGGTTATAATCGGGCATAATTGCCAATTAGATAACTGCCAGATTGAATCGCACAGTACGATCGGCGATAATTGTATTTTAAAAAATGCGACCATAACCAACTCCTTGATTTTTGATGATTGTCAAATTGATTGTGATATTAAAATAGCAAATAGTATCGTCGGCAAGGGCGCGCGCATAATGAGAAAGCCTGGCAATACAATCCATAAACTAATATTAGGAGATAACACAGTGGTGGAAATGTAATATGTGTTGATTATGGCAATCTCATTTTTAATAGTGTCAATAATGCCCTAATACCGTGTTGCCAACTCAATTTCTTCCCTTGTGCTTTGGTGCGAGGATAATAAGTAATGGGGATTTCTTTAATTTTAATCCCCTGTTTGGCAATCTTGGCTGTCACTTCTTGACAAAAATCAAATCCTGACTGTTTTAAAGGAATGGCTTTAAACAAATCAGATCTAAACATTTTATAACAAGTTGGCGCGTCGGTTAAATCTTGTTTAAAAAGCATATTGGTAACAACAGTAATGAATTGTCCTCCCCAAAAATACCACGGATTGCCTGGTCCGGCGTTATTGCGAGGCTCTAAACGACGCGAACCATATATCACCGGCAAACACTCTGACTGAATGGTTTCCAATAATCTAGGTATATCGCTTACAGAATTTTCTAAATCCGCGTCCTGTATCACCACATATTCCCCATCTATATAAGGCTTGGCCGATCGTATGGCCGCGCCTTTGCCTTGATTTTTTTTATGAAAAATAAATTTTATATGCTTACTGTCTTTATGCCGTCCATTTCGCAATAACTCGGTCGTATTATCGCTGGAACCATCATCCACCACTATAATCTGAACCGGCAATTTTTCTAATTTTTCCTCAAACGATAACAAATCCAAAACGGACAAAATGGTATTCTGTTCATTATAAACGGGAATTATAATAGTAAGTTTATACATAATTTTATTACTCAGATATAATCCATTACCACCGCAACAACCAAAAAGCTATTTTCCAATAAGTCGCCAATATCGGATTAATGATATATTTTAATAACCAATTATTAACGGCCTCAAATTCAATTTTACCAACCGACAAACGTAACAATTCTCTATCACCAATTATTCTATTTAACTGAATATTTTTTCTCTTCTCTAAAACCATTCGCCAACTAGATTTTTTTAACCAAAAACTAATCGCTCTAATTTTTTGTCTAACCCAGCCATTTTTTAAAGCAAATATCCAAATACAGGCTTCCGTCAGCAAAAACATTGGGGCTAATAATAAAATAGTGGTC
This sequence comes from uncultured Gammaproteobacteria bacterium, assembly GCA_964359335.1. Taxonomy (GTDB): domain Bacteria; phylum Patescibacteriota; class Patescibacteriia; order Magasanikbacterales; family GWA2-37-8; genus CAYHSR01. Next base: position 1,811 of record CAYHSR010000140.1, read on the forward strand.
AATTTATAGTAAGTTAACACTATCAGCCAACGGTTGCGTTCTATCAAATAGTATTTATTTACATTCTTGCTAAATTCATATTCATGATAAAAAACAGCTGATACTAATGCTGCGGTTCTATGCCCTAATGAACGCAGGCGCAGACAATATT
>CAYHSR010000141.1:0-1908 GCA_964359335.1 uncultured Gammaproteobacteria bacterium
CGAATAAAATTAAATGCCAAGGGTGAATTTTTTGGCGGGGGTGATTTATAAAGTGGTTTATACCGGATCGCGAAGCGAGAAATTGAGTAAAAGTTTTAAAGAATGCGTGGCCGCCGGCAATCCGGTGATGGAATCTTATCCCAGACAATGTAAAATGGATGGCGAAACGTATGTGGAGGATATTGGCAATGCCCTGTAAAAAATTAATTGGACAATAAATAAGTTTTTAAAAAGTAAAAGGAGCCCGCAGAATTAAACAAGGGCTCCTTGATTATTGATCGAACAAAAGTTCATTTTAATCAATAATTATATCTCCTATTACCGGCAGATGATCCGATATTTGCGTAGAAATCGTGTGATAATCAGTGATACTCAACCCTGACGAAACAAGAATATAGTCAATTTCCGTGCGCGGTAAGGCGGATGGGTAGGTTAACTGCCCCAAATATGGATTGCTAACAAAATTATCTTCTATAATATTTTGAAAACATTTGCCTTCAGGCGTTGAATTCAGATCGCCAAGCAATACAAAAGGATTTCTTTTTGTTTGAAGATGATTGCGGAGCGTTCGGGCTTGCTCGCATCTTATTTTTTCTTCTGAATTATGAAGATGGGTGAGTATGATATTTAGCTTTTTTCCATTATCGAGTTGGCAGGTACCCCATTTGTCGGACACTTTTTCCCCAACTTCAACCTTTGGCGTTCAGGGTATAAAATTTGTTAGGCGGCATGTTTAATGTCGTGTGTATTCTGATGTTGTTGTAATAATATATCTGGCGGTAAATGGCTTCACAAAGATGATTTTCGGTTTCAAAGCGGTTTGGACTGCCGAGTTCCAACTTAAATTGCGAGTAAAATGATTCTTGGTATCCGTTTTGCCAAGGACTGGATTTTCTACTCATGGATACTGTAATACCGAGTTTAGCTAAGAAATCAGCATGTTCTTCCGAACGATATTCCGACCCTTGATCGGAATGGAAATATTGAGGCAATTGGCCTCTTTTTTTAATCGCGTCAAGCAGAGCTGATTTTACCAAATAACGGCTGTGCCATTTGGAAATTGATAATCCGATAATTTCTTTAGTGAAAAGATCAATCACTGTCGCCAAATAGATAAATGAACCTTTGTATCTAATATACGTGAAATCTCCGGCCCAGACAAGATTTGGCTCGCGGAATTTTGTTTCCGCTATTTCGTTTCGGTAAATTGCCTCCGGCAATTTAATGTCTCCCGGCTTGAAAAACCTCTTATTACGGCATATTTTAGGCTTAATACCGAACTTTTTCATTAACCTTAAAGCTTTTTTCTTGTTTATCTTTAGGGCTATGGCTATTCGCTTGTGTCCGTAGCTTGGATTGGAATCAATAACCTCTTTAATTCTTACTCCACAATCTTCGTCGCTTTTCTTTTTCTTGGATTTGTAATACAGTGTCGATCTGGCAATTCCCAATTTTTGAGCCAAAATCGTCTTGTTGGGCGGATGAATAGTTTTGTCTTCACCCATAGTCAAACGCCTAATTTTGGCGATTTTTTTTTCCTCTCTCGGTATCTAACAAAAGTTGTCCGATAATTTGTTTTAATGTTTCATTTTCTCTTCTTAGTTTGCCTATCTCCAATACACCGGGTTCAGTTCTTCCTTTTGCTCCAATCCAATTATATATCGCGTGAACACTGATACCAAATTCGGCGGAAGCTTCCCTTACAGTCAGACCAGAGTTTTTTATTTTATCGATTATTCTTTCTTTAATGGCAGGATCTATTCTTTTGTACATATTTATTTGGTTAGTTAATTATATTCTAACCCATTGCCGCCAATTGAGGAATAGTTGTCCGAATTTTGGGGTACCTGCCACTTTGCACATACCAATCGGTAATATTCTCTTGATATTGCTTTCTATACAAAACAG
>CAYHSR010000142.1:0-1890 GCA_964359335.1 uncultured Gammaproteobacteria bacterium
AAGACAAAGAATTTATATCAGGCGACATCGTGCTCGCCCGAATTTCTGGCGAGACAACGGTAAAGAGATTTATTTCCGAAGACAAGCCGCCTTATGTTTATCTAAAACCCGAAAATCCGAAATACAAAGTTATACCGTTTACCGACGAGACGGAGCTGGTGGGGAAGATTGTGACGGTGATTAATTATCAATTAGAGAAAGAAATTAAAATACAACAAACTACATTGCAAATTCCCGGTCTTTTTCCAGATACGCTGTCAGAGCGAAAAAGAGTTTTTTTAAATCAATTAAAAAGTCCGAGCGGAAAAACAAAATATAAAAGATATGTAGGCGCGCCAATCCGATACGCTGGCGGTAAAAGTCTAGCCGTTGGCTTGATTATCGAACATATACCTGATAATATAAGAAAGGTTGTATCACCCTTTCTTGGGGGTGGTTCAGTAGAAGTTGCGATAGCCAAAGAGCTAAATCTGCCAGTTATCGGATATGATATTTTTGATATCCTGATAAATTATTGGGATGTCCAATTGAAAAACCCTGAAGCATTATATGAGCGATTACTTAAATTTGAACCTACTAGAGAAGGTTTTAAGAAAGCCAAAGAAAGATTAAAAGAGCACTGGGAAAATAAAAATAAATTAGATAAATTTGATTTAGCTGCATATTATTATTTTAACCACAATACGTCCTATGGCCCCCATTTCCTTGGATGGCCCTCAAGTGTATATCTTCAAAAAGAACGTTATCAAAAAATGGTTGAGAGCGTACGAGATTTTAAAGTTAATAATATGCGGGTAGAATGCGCATCTTTTGAAAAAATAATGTCAGAGCATAAAGATGATTTTCTCTATTGCGATCCGCCTTATTATTTAGATGGCGATAGTAAAACTTTTGTTGGTCTTTATCCGCACAGAAATTTTCCAATTCATCATAAAGGCTTTAAACATGAATTATTACGTGATTTATTAATGAAGCATAGGGGTGGATTTGTATTATCTTATAATAATTGTTCAATTATTAGAGAGTGGTATAAAGATTTTAATATGATAACACCATCATGGCAATATACCTTTAGTCAAGGAGATACACGAATCGGAGAAAATCGCAAAAAAGATAATAATGGAAGTTATATAAAAAAATCTCATGAATTATTAATATGGGGATTACCAAAATGAGAAAAAAGCGAGCACTTACATCAGAAGGGGCTAGGGCAGTTCGACAAAAAGGGTACGATGATGCCCTTGAATTTGCATTGGCTATCGGATTATCAAGTGATTATAAAAATAATCCGCAAGCAAAAAAGGACGTAATCGATCTATCGGGGGATGCTCATTCTGTAAAAAGTGGAGAAAAAAAATGGCAAATTTTTCTTTATCGTTTGGGGCGCTTTACTTCCGATGAAGCTTTTAGCGTAATGAATGGTATGGGTGATCTACTCGCAGAATGTATTAATGCGTTTCCGCAAACTTTTAGGGAATATCAGCACAATAAAATTGCCGCCAAAGAACGATTGCGGGTACCCATGGTTAAACTGGCGGAAAAGTTACAAGTTAAACATCGATTGCGAGCTTTTTTAAATAAAGCAATGTTTAATGGCGGTGAAGTTAATTATTTAACCGTAAAACAAAACGGACAGTTTCATGTATTTCTTAATCAAGACGTTCTTCATGCTTTTAGTGATAATTTGGAAGTTTGTAATTCTAGAGCAATTACAAAAAACCAGACACCAGAGCAAAAAGTTTTATTTCGATATAATGGTAAAAATTTGGGTGAGCTTGAAATGCGGAATGATAGCTCCATCCATTATCGAGAAGTAAGATTTAATATGATTAAACCTAAGGTAATGGAATTATTATTTAAAAGCATTCCGCTTACTCGTAAACTTAATGA
>CAYHSR010000143.1:0-1855 GCA_964359335.1 uncultured Gammaproteobacteria bacterium
AGTTAAAGCTAAAGTACCTTTGTCAGAACTTTTTGGTTATGTGACTACTTTGCGCAGTTTAACTCAAGGTCGCGCCAGTTCTACAATGGAATTTGATCATTACGCCGAAGTGCCAAACAACGTAGCGCTGGAGATAATTAGCGGGAAGAAGAAATAAAACACAGATTTTTACAGATACACAGATAAAAAACCGTTCTAAGTTTAATTAGAGCGGTTTTTAAATGTAATATCATAGTACTACGATATGCAAATCCAAGTAATAACGGTGTACTACTTTCTTCCGTTTTATTTAATCAATCGTCTTTTTTGTTTTACACTTGACAAATTAAATTGTCTGTTGTATACTACAAATTATTAATATTTTGTATTATATATATGACAAAAATTGACTACGAAAAGGTGGTAACGCAATGGCGGGAATTTGAGTTGCCTATTGTTAAGCCAAGGGATGTTGCCATATCGCTAAGCAGTAATTTTATTTGGTCCATCGTCGGCCCGCGGCGTGCCGGCAAAACTTACGTTTGTTTTCAGTTGATGCGTCAGCTATTAGAGCAGGGTGTTAACCGCGATAATTTATTTTACGTAAATTTTGAAGATGAAAGATTAATCGGCGCCAACGCGGCGGATTTAAGCAAACTATTGGAAACATTATATGAATTATACGCCCCGGACAAAAATAATTTTGTTTATCTTTTTTTAGACGAGATTCAAAACGTGGATCAATGGCAATCTTGGGTGAGGAGAATCTTTGAAACGGAGAAAAAAATAAAGATTGTTGTTACCGGTTCGTCGGCCAAATTATTGAGCAAAGAATTAACCACCAAATTGCGCGGCCGAGTTCTGCCATGTGAAATTTTTCCGTTAAATTTTAGAGAATATTTGAAATGGAATGGAGTTAATTACAACATAAAGACAATATCTCACAGTCAGCAAAATGTGTTGGTCAAAAAACATTTTTTTGTGTATTTGCAAAATGGCGGCTATCCGGCGCTCATGGAAGAACCGGCGAGCTTAAGAGATAATATTTTACAGCAATATTTTGATTCAATGATTTTAAATGATATTGTTGAACGCCATAACGTGGAAAGCGTTAAAAAAATTAAAATTTTGGCAAGTTTGCTTTTTGCGTCAACGGCTAAAGAAATTTCTTATAATAAATTAGCCAATAAATTATCTGCCATTGGCTTTGCTATCAGCAAAAGCTCTGTAATTGACTATATATCGTATTTTGAAGACGCTTATCTTTTTTTTCAGAATTTAAAATATGAGTATTCGTTTGCCAAGCAGCTTGGCGCTATCAAAAAAATATATTGCGTTGATAACGGTTTGTTAAATGCTGTCAGCTTTAAATTTTCCGAAGACGAGGGACGTTTATTGGAAAATTTGGTTTTTTTAGAGTTAAGGCGCCGCCAACGCGAAGTATATTATCACCGTCGTTTTTTTGAATGCGATTTTTTGCTAAAACATAAAAATAAAGTAATTTCCGCGTTTCAAGTGGCAACTCAGTTGAATGAAGATAACACACAGAGGGAGATTGACGGATTGGTAGAAACGATGGCAGCGTACAAATTAAGCGAGGGTTACATTTTAACAAAAGATCAAGATGATCAATTGGCGGTAAAAGGGAAAAAGATTTTTGTTTTGCCTGTTTGGAAATGGCTGCTGCGGGAATAATTATTTTGAGCTTTTTTTAATGTCTTTGCTAACAGGTATGACATTTTAACTTCCTTGTACTATGACATTATCACGTCCGTGGGACACGCCTGTGGTGTCAAGAGGAATTAAACCAGTCTCACAGATATTACTTCATTTCATACGCTCCGATATCCACGCCATTCCCCAAAGGTCTTTTGTT
>CAYHSR010000144.1:0-1854 GCA_964359335.1 uncultured Gammaproteobacteria bacterium
TATGCCCGCGAATAACCAGATTATTTTAATGCTTAAAGAAAAAATTGAAAGTATTATGGCACACGGCACGGCCGACACCAAAACATTACGCAATATTCTTAAAGAAGAATTGCAGTTCTATGTATTAAATTTCATCTATCACCATCCGGAATACAACAATTGGATTATGTACGGCGGTTCTGCGCTTCGGATATGCCACGATTTGGACCGCATGTCGGTTGATCTTGATTTTGAAGTTACGCGCAAAGTTGACGAACCATTTTTAAATGAACTAAAAAATGAAATAGGAGAATATTTCAAAAACACATACAATTTAGATTCCGAATTACTAAATATAAAAATAACAACTGATCGTGGGTTGCGTCTATGCTTTAACATTGGCGACTCGGTTGGTATTAATATTCACTCTAAGCAAGTGATTGTAAAAATTGATCTTAACCATTTTACGGCAACCAAAACAACGATTGAACGAATACCTATTAACCGCAATCAGTTGTCTTTCGTTATCAAAACATACAACATGTCGTCACTTATGGCGAGTAAGATAGCAGCCATTCTTTTGCGCGGACAGCGCGGTGGTGTTGATGGAATATTATACGAAGAAAAAGGACGCGACATCTACGATCTTTTGTGGTATATGAACAAAAAAATTATGCCCGATCTTGATTATTTAAAAGCCAAAGATATTGATATGGCAAATTTGCGAGAATTGTTTGACAAACTTACTTTAAAAATGAATAAGGTGAATAATACTAACTTAAAAAATGATTTATCGCCTTTATTTGTCGATCAAACTTTTATTGGAAACTGGTTGAATAATTGGCTTGAAAGTTATCTACACCTTCGTGGAGAATACAAAATCAATACGGTAACCGCGCTAAAAAGTATTACCATTTTTGAAGACATGAGCGCTGATAATTTTTCTTTTACCTACAGATACAATACGGAAGATGGAAAAATGATAAGAATTTTTTACAAAATCAGCGACTATTGGATGGATGTTGACTTGCCAACAAGAATAGACCCGGCCATTGATGACTTAACAGAATTTACAAGTAATGGTTATAGTAGCATGCCCGCCTCAAAAGACAAACTGAAACGATTCGTTTCTCTTTTCAACGAAAAAAATGAAGGCTACTTTAAAAAAACAGGTAGGATAATACTCGGCGATGAAATTACAACCAAACTTATCAGAATGACTGCGGATAAACTAAACCAGGCCGAGCAAATTGTGCTTGATAAATCAACGCTCCTTTCGTGCGAATTGGAAGATCTGTTAAAATAATATATACATGCCACCCTATGACAACCAAAACTACCTCATCACCTAAAAAAGAAATTTTCTACCAATGCGCACATTGTGGAGATAAAATTTATTGTTGCTTATTGATGTATTGACAATTTTAGTTGGTTTGTATATAATAGCCATAGAACGTATTTAGAAAGTCCTCGCTGTGGCGGCAAGGCAAATCTTATTAAAGTGTGGCTGTTAACTTAGTTATCAGTTTTTTTGTTAAATAAATCTGATTTTTCATAATTGAGAATTGAATTATTATTTGAAAATTAAATTATAAATTAAAAATTTGATAATATGCCTACAATGAATCAATTAGTTCGCAAGCCGCGTAAAGCGCAAAAGAAAAAAAGCAAAGTGCCGGCTCTGCAATTTACTTTGGACACATTGCATCGCAATCGCACTGAATTGCGCAAGGGCGCGACTTTCAAACGCGGTGTTTGTTCCAAGGTTTATACCACCACGCCTAAATAACGAAACTGGGCTTTACGCAAAGTCGACTAAGTACGTTTGTCTAACGGCATGGAGGTAACCGCTTATATTCCTGGCGAAGGACATAA
>CAYHSR010000145.1:0-1845 GCA_964359335.1 uncultured Gammaproteobacteria bacterium
CCCAAGATACCGGTTGGCCAGCCCTTATGACAGGCAAACAGCATGAAATTATTTTTTTGATTTTTTTCTATTTGTTTAACGGCTTTACCAACAATTTTTTCCGTTAATTTTTGTCGATCAGAATTATTTTTATTAAGTTGTTTGGATAATTTATCGGCCTCATTTTCATCTTTACTCATAATTAAAGCAAAGGCGGTATTAGCGTGATCCATTCGACCGGCAGCGTTAAGGCGTGGCACAATTTGCCAGCCGATATTATGCGCGTCTAATGGTTTTTTATTTTTACCACTCTCATCGGTAAGGCCGGCGTCGCGCAATAATTTTTGTAATCCCAGATTTTGCGTTTTATTTAAGACAATCAGGCCGTATTTAACTATAGTACGCGATTCGCCTAATAAGGGGACCATATCGCCGACGCTGGCTAAAGCGACTAAATCCAACAGCCATTTTTCAAAACTTTCGTGCAAATTACCGTCTGGCAGGGCGGTATTATTTTTTTTATGTTCAGATAACAAGGCCTGAGCCAGCTTAAAGGCTACTCCGCCGCCGCACAAACCTTTGTCCGGATACTGTTCGTTTTCAATCAGCGGATGAATTATAGCATCAGCTGGCGGAATTTGTTGTGGTACAGAATGATGATCGGTGATGATAATCCGCATTCCGTATTCCTTAGCTTTGGCCACCTCGGCACAATTACTCACGCCACAGTCGCAAGTAATAATTAAATCAACATTTTGTTTTTTAAACTCGTCTACCGTATGCATATTCAGTCCGTAGCCATCAATTTCTCGGTGCGGGATAAACACATTCACTGTCGCGCTATTATTTGCTGGCGGTTTTTTATTTAAGCAAATATCTTGCGCTCCCAATTTAACCAAGGTTTTTATCAAAATCGCCGCCGCACAAACACCATCCGCGTCGTAGTCGCCATGGACGACAATATTTTGGTTATTTTGTAAAGCCGCAAAAATGATCTGGACCGCTTTGGCCATATCTTTAAATAAAAATGGATCAAAAATATCCTGGCTGTAATCAGGATTCAAAAATTCATCAATTTGTTTTTGCTCTCTTAAATTTCTGTTCCACATCAGCCGAGTGATAATCGGCGGCAGTTCCGGATGCTGATCATAAAATTCTGGCGGCGGAGAGGGGAGGAGAGACCATAGCATAATGCGTTAAATGTCAAATTTTTAATTCGCCAGCCGGCGAATTAATTTTTCATTTTAGAATAATTTATTACACCTTATCCCACTTATTTTTATAAATCGTCAAATTTTTTAGGTTAATATTTCTAAAATCCCAATATGAATCCGCCAGCAAGATGGTAAAAATTAGAAAAAATAAGTTGACTGACCAATAGTCGCGCGCGCCGATTGGGGTTTGATATTCTAAAACAATAGTCATGCCAAGCATTAACCAATATATTAAACTTTTGCCGGTTAATTGCCGGCGATCGTTTATATTTATTTTGTTTCTTACCGACAGCAGATAAAAAAAATAAATCAGCAACAGTGGTAAAACAACCAGCCATTCGTAATCATGCGAATCGGCTCCCAGCCATCGTAGTAAATAAAAAAATAAACCTACAATCACTATTAGAGCAAAAAATAGGAATATTATATCTAATTGGTAACGGCGCAGTAGCTTCATAAATTGGCGGTAAATCAATAAAAGATTGGCAGTATGGTGAAAAATACCATGGCCGCAATCGCCAGCACGGAGATAAATATCCACAAATTTTTGAATGTTTTTGGTTTCATAACACTGATTTAAACAGATTAAAACATAGATTACACAGATTCTGTATACAAATTACTCTGATTGTGATACAGAACAAACACATTA
>CAYHSR010000146.1:0-1844 GCA_964359335.1 uncultured Gammaproteobacteria bacterium
TGCAAAGAGTTAACCAGAGAAGATGGTAAAATCGACTGGTGCAAAACCGCACTGGAAATTTACAATCAATATCGCGGTTTAACCCCGTGGCCCGGAGTTTGGACAATGTGGAATGACAAACGGCTAAAATTACTACAGATCAAACTCGCTGACAAAACTTTGCCAACTGGTCAAGTGCTGGTGGAAGATGATAAAATATATATTGGCGCCACTGACGGCGCGATTGAGGTTTTAGAATTGCAACTGGAAGGAAAACAAAAAATGACAGCAAAAAGTTTTGTAAATGGATATAAGAATCTTGGGAAAGCGGTATTAAGTTAAAGGCGTTTTAAAAATCCCTCCCCCTTCACTAGGGGGAGGTAGGAGGGGGTCTCGCTCGCCAACCGCGACGCGAGAGACCTCACCATCGCCCTATCCTAATCCCAACGGGATCCCTTCGGGATAAGGAGAGGGAACAACTAATGATTGTATGCAAAAATTCCTCACCGACAAATCAATTTTTTATTCCAAACAAACCGTCGCCTTATTGGCATTGTTTTTTATTATCCGCGCAGTCTCATTCCTCTTGATTAGTCATGAATTTTATCAGGGTATTCTGGTTTTTCTGCTCTTATTAATAATGGCAGTATTGTATTTTAAAAATCCGGAATGGGCGTGGTGTATGTTGTTAACGGAAATATTTCTCGGCGGATCAGGCCATTATTTTGAACTTGCCGGACTGTCCATCCGCACTTTATTCATTGTCACCTTCTTGTTTCTCTGGCTCGCGCACCACTTCGGGCAAAAACTTTTGCCGCAAAGATTAAAAATTCAAACTGATTTAAATTATATTTTATTAGTATTATTTCTCGCTTTAATTTTTGCCGCGGTCAACGGCTTTCTACAGAAAAATAACATCGGCAATATTATTCAAGATTTAATGCCGTTTGGGTTTTTGTTGCTTTTATACCCATCCATCCGTTCATTCAACAATGAAGCTACTCAACACTATTTTGTCCGGCTAATTGCAGTGTTTATCATCGGTACGGCATTATTCGCTTTTCTAACTTTTGTCTTATTCTCTTCTCAAACCGTATTGATTCATCAAGATTTTTATAAATGGTTCCGTGATGTCAATGTTGGCAAAATCACTGACATGAAAACGGGTTTTTTCAGAATCGTTGAACCGACCCACATCTTTATTGTTCCCATAATCCTCTTAATCAGCTCCTTACGGATGCGGGCGGAAAAACATAATAGAATGTGGCGGGTAATGTTAATTTTGTCTATTTTTATTTTGGATCTAAATTTGTCGCGAGGATATTTTTTTGCTCTCGCAATTGGTTTACTCGTGCTGAAATATAAACATACTTGGAGAAAGTGGTTTATTGAATCTTTGTCTGTTGTCTTGCTGATAATCGGCGTATTTACCGCCACCCACCTATTCGCCAGTGGCGGGGTATCTCCAGGGTGGGAGTTGTTAGGACTACGTCTGAAAAGTTTCGCGTCTCCGGAAATAGAGATTAGCACAAATACGCGGATGATGATTTTGCCGCAAATTATAGAAAAAATAAAAACCGCGCCGATTTTAGGCAATGGTTTAGGCAGTGAAGTAGTTTTTATGAATACAGCAACATACGAAACTGTTACCACACCGCATTTTGATTGGGGCTATTTAGAAATGTGGGCAGAACTTGGAATAATTGGCGCCTTAGCTTTACTTGGATTGTATTTGTTTACCGCGGCATTATTAATTAAAAAAATAAAAACCGCGCCGGATTGGCACGATTTTGATGTTGGCTTGCTGGCCGGAATTGTCGCATTACTGATAATGAACATCACTCTCCCCGCGTTGTTTCATGTTT
>CAYHSR010000147.1:0-1840 GCA_964359335.1 uncultured Gammaproteobacteria bacterium
TATGCATCCTCGTGATGTTATTGTGCGTTTGTCTGATTTTAAAACTAATGAATATTCTACTTTGATTGGCGGGGCGGAATTTGAACCAAAAGAAGAAAATCCAATGATAGGATGGCGGGGCGCTTCTCGTTACTATGATCCAAAATATAAGCCGGGTTTTAAATTAGAGTGCCAAGCTCTAAAAAAAGTCAGAGAAGAATGGGGTTTGAAAAATGTAATTATTATGGTGCCGTTTTGTCGAACGGTGGAAGAAGGTAAAAAAGTTTTGCAAGTGATGAAAGAATTTGGTTTAGAACGAGGCAAAAATGGTTTACAGGTCTATGTTATGTGTGAGATTCCGTCCAATGTAATTTTGGCTAAAGAATATTGCGAAATTTTTGATGGTTTCAGCATTGGTTCCAACGATTTAACACAATTGACTTTGGGGGTGGATCGTGATTCGGCTTTAGTGAGCCATGTATATGACGAAAAGAATTTAGCAGTTAAAACGCTTATTCGCCAAGTTATTCAAACAGCTCATAAATATGGCAAAAAAGTCGGTATTTGCGGACAAGCTCCGAGTGATTATCCAGAATTTGCTGAATTTTTGGTGCAAGAGGGGATAGATAGTATTTCGCTAAATCCGGATACGGTTTTGTCAACCAGAAAAAGGATTGCCGATATGGAAAAAAAGGTGGCGGTAAAAAAGAATTCCAGATTTGATGGCTTGGCTTTGGCTGGTAAATTATTATTTCTCTTAGGCGCGGTTGGATTAGCCACAGCCTTGGGCGGATATGGCTGCCAAACCGTTAATAATCAGGCCGTGGAAGAAAAGATGCAACAGACATTGCAAAATCAATTAGGTTTTGAGGTGGCAAAATTAAAAGGACAGTTAAGACAGGATATTACTAAGGATTTAGAAAATCAATTGCCTAAAACCAGTTATTATAGCGAGGATAGTTTTGTGAAATTCACTATATTGTATCCGATGAATTGGGGGGTGGAGCACGGAATTGATAGTATTAAATTTCAATCAGCCGACAAAAATAGTTGGTTTTCCATTCTGAAACAGAAACAAATCTACGGCGCGGTTCCGAATAACGATATTACTCAAGGCACATGGCTGAATTATAAAACCAAAAAATTTAAAGTTCGCGATTCAGCGGCAGTGGAAACACTGGTCTTGGAAATTTATCCTAATGGTTATGACAAAACCGGTGTCATAGAAATTGCCGGTGATGTGAAAAATTTTGAAAGTAATTTAAAGAATATAAGTGTGTTAGAGGTCAAGTAAATGGCTCAAATCGTATAATTTTTGTCTCATATCGCAAAATAAAAATAGTGAGACTCAGACACAGTAATCTTTTGACAATAAATTGATTATGCAGTAAAGTATGAATGTAATACTTTATTACATTGCTATGAATATAAATACCATTGTTAAAGCTACCACCAAGGGGCAAATTACCATTCCGGCAGTATGGAGAAATCGTTTTAAAACCGATCGATTTTTGGTTTATATCAATGATTATTCACTGGAGATTAAGCCGTTGGATATGAATAAAATTGGTCAGGACACTGAATATACGGTGTTTGACGCGATTAGAGATAACGAAGGCAAAGGTATAAAGGCTGAGGATTTATTAAAAATTTTAAAAAAGACTTTATAAGGAGGTATGGATACGATTGAGAAATTATTGCGTAAAATTATCAGAAAAGATAGATTGTCATTGTCTAAAGACATTGAATTGCTGAGTTCTAATAATGGAAAAACTGAAAATAATTATAAAAAAATAAAAAATACCGATTTTTATCGATTGCGATCCGGACGGTTTAGAATAATTTTTCACTACGAAAATAA
>CAYHSR010000148.1:0-1782 GCA_964359335.1 uncultured Gammaproteobacteria bacterium
GGTTAAATTGTCACAATTACAAAAAGAAAAAGGCATTTTAAAAGAAGAAGTGACGGAAGAAGATATCGCCGCGGTGGTTTCCCGTTGGACCGGTATTTTAGTTTCTAAAATGTTGCGCGACGAGGTGGAAAAATTGACGCAGATGGAAAAAGAATTATCCAAAAAAGTAGTTGGCCAATCCGAAGCGGTTAAAGCGGTTGCCAACGCCATTAGACGTTCACGCGCCGGCATTGCCGAACCGAATCGACCAATTGGCTCTTTTATGTTTTTGGGTCCGACAGGTGTGGGTAAAACAGAATTGGCTAAATCATTGGCGGAATTCATGTTTGATAGCGAAGACGCGATGGTGCGCGTTGATATGAGCGAATATATGGAGAAACATGCTGTTTCTAAAATAGTCGGTTCTCCGCCTGGATATGTTGGCTATGAGGAGGGTGGACAATTAACGGAAATTATTCGACGTCGTCCATATTCGGTTATTTTATTTGACGAAATAGAAAAAGCTCATCCGGATGTTTTTAATATCCTATTACAAATTTTAGACGAAGGCCATCTTACTGATGCCAAAGGCCGAAAAGTTAATTTTAAAAATACTATTATTATCATGACCAGTAATTTAGGCAGTGAATTGATTTTGGATCATAATAAAAAAGGTGATTTTGGCTTTGGCGATGATCATAAAAAAAGTCTTAGCTTAGAAGAAAAGAAAATCAATGAGAAAATTATGGAATTACTAAAACAAAATTTCAAGCCGGAATTTTTGAATAGAATAGATGAGATAATTATATTCCATTCTTTAAATCAAAAACAAATCGCGCAAATTGTTGAATTACAGTTGACTGAAGTCCAAATTCGCTTGGATGAAAAGAAGATTAAATTAAATATAGAAGAAAGCGCTAAAAAATATTTAGCCAAAAAGGGTTATGATCCAAATTACGGCGCTCGTCCATTAAAACGGCTAATTCAAAATGAATTAATGGACGAGCTGGCTTTGCGGATTATTGAGGGAAAGATTGAAGATGGCTCGCAAGTTAATGTCAAGATGGAAAAGAATAAGTTGGTTATAAAATAAAATTAGCTAATTAAAAATCACCTCGCGTTTTTGAAGTGATTTTTAATGTAATTGTATTATCTTTTAAAATGTTCTTTTATCAACTGCTTTGCTTCTTTTATTTTCGCCCTGGATAAAGGTGGTGGTGGGGTGGTAAAATCATCAGACGGGTCCACTTTTTTGTCTCTTATTGTCAGTGCTAAGGCCTGCTTTACAAAATCTTCGTCAACTAAACCGTAAGGAGATGTATTGTCGTCAAATAACCATTTCTCGGCAGCTATTTTGCCGGATTGATTATATATTCGCTGAAATTTCTTCATATTATTTTCCCAGTCATTTAAATTCAAAAATCGACCGGGAGTTCCTTTGTTGGCTTCAACCAATTTATGTACTTCAGTCGCCCAGCCATTTTTAAATTCAGCTTGCTCACGGCCAAATTCTTGTATTAGGTCGTTTACTATTTCTGATGATTCCATCGGCGGATGCTGGGTAGCTTCATCAACTAACTGTTCAGCTGTTTTTCCAGATAAAGGTTTTTCTCGTAAAGGTAAAACAAATTTGGTTCTTTTCCCGTCATTGGATAATGTGTATTGAGTAGAATCATCCGGTAGTAATCGCGATCCTTTCAAGTAAGGTTTTTTTAGGTATTCTGATATATCAAGACTTGTTTTTTGTCGCTTTAATACTGATTTCTTTTTCTTGGATGGTTGTTCAGTCGACGGTTTACTGGT
>CAYHSR010000149.1:0-1765 GCA_964359335.1 uncultured Gammaproteobacteria bacterium
TATTTTCATTGGATTTTTAACGCAACAGTTGTGTGTATGCCGATATGCGAAGTTTTGGCCTGTTATTTTATCCACAGACTTCGCTTGACATTATTGTATATCTATGGCAAAATATAACTAAGAAAAGGCTTTTGGCCGTGGTTATTGCCACAAATTGGTCAAAAGTTCTTTTTGTTTTAGTCAAAAGGAAAAATGGAAATCAGAAATTTTTGGCCATTTTTTATATATTCTTTAATTTGTACGAAAAAACGGTCATTATCTGGCGTGATGCCGGCGAAACGGTGTAAACGAATATTTGGTTCTTCTTTGCTAATTTGAGTAGTTGGTTTTATCTTATCATTTAGGATTAATTCAATGGCGCACGGAAAGTATTTTAATCGTCTTACTTTATCACGAATATTAGTTTTTTCGTGCAAATGACTCCAAAAAAGACCTAAAAATATTTTTTCTTTATTAAAATAGGCCGACCGAACATAGGGTCGTCTTTTTGTTTTGCTCTTGATTATTTTATATTGACCAAAAGCCTTTTTATTTACTTGATGCCAATGCGTACCCGGTAATTGTCGAGATTTTGTTTTGTATTCGTTCATATCTCCAATATCTTATCATAGAAGTGGGTGAAATAACAGGCCAAAATTTGGGTAAAAAAATAGCGCGACCATTAAATAGCCAGCACGCTATTTTTGAACCGCATATCGGCTGTTAGGCGTTGTAAAATTTTTACACTTTTTGTTTTTTTCGTTCACTCACGGGGGGGGTGGTGGCGTCAATCACTGTGGCGAAATGGGGCAGAGGGTAAGAGGTGAATGCGTGAAAAACTGTAAAAATGTGATTATTTTAACGATTTTATTACAATTGTTATACTTTGACATTAAGAAAAAATTAAAGGGACAACAACCCAAGAAATAATAATAATCACTAACAAAATAAAGACGGTAATTAAATATCCAGTTTGTTTGTCTTTAATTTTTTCTTTTATGTGTTTAACAAACAAATTTCCATAATATCCAACAGATGCAATGATTATTAAACCGCCCAAAAGTGGGCCTAGCCATTTGTCGTAAGCCGATGATAACCATTGTGAAGTGAATAAAGCATATATTGCGACAAAAATATAAAAGAGAACTATCAATCCACCAACAATCATGGCTATATAGCTCAAACTATTTAGAATTTTCTTACCATCCTCGCTTTGAAGTAAAACTCCTATCGCTATTATGATTAGTAGTATATATAACATATATTATATTTTAAGAGTAATTTATTTATTAATAAATTGGGGATAATATTTGTATCCGCCTTATTTCAAAACATCTTTCTCCACCAAAAATACCCCATCATTTTTTGCTGTCCGTATCATTTCCTCCGTAAACCCACTCTTACTGAATAAAATATAGTATTCTTTTCGGTCGTCTTTATTCCAATCTACTTTGGTCGCTTTCTTTTTTAACTCTTCGTAAATATTTGTACCCACCTGTTTTTCCGACCACTTGCATTCGCCAAAAATTATTTTCTTTTCCGAAGAACTAAAACCCACCACATCAATTTCTTGATGACTATCCCAATAACGACCCACTCGTTCAAACACAAAAATTTTATTCTGCCAAGCAGTTAATAATTCAACCGCGACTCGCTCGTACACTTGCGCGACGATACTTTTAAAACCGGAATTTACATTGTCGTCATATTTTGGGCCGTTAAATATTTTTTCCAGCACATAATCATAGTTGTCCATTTCTAAGTAGCTTTTGTAAGGAAAGATATA
>CAYHSR010000150.1:0-1754 GCA_964359335.1 uncultured Gammaproteobacteria bacterium
TGACTGATCAGTTGCGTTATTATTTACTGGATACTTTTGATATAAAAATTGTTAAATCAGATTCTGTGGATGTTATAAATAGAATTATTAAAGAGCGTATTTACGGATTTACCGACAGAAAAGGCGTGCGCGCGGTTTTAGATTTGTCTTTGGAAGAAGGCGGCGCCGGACTCAATAGCCGCGATGCCAGGCAAGTCGCTAAATTACTCGAACTTATTTTGCTTGGCAGGTACAGCGGCAGAACCATAGATGAAAACAGTCCTGCTTTGGAAAATATAAAAACAAAAGTTCGTAAAGTGCAAATCAGAAGTAAAATTACTAATTCCTAGTCCCTAGCCCCTAAAATAATATGCGGTTTGTTGATACATTTTCATTATCAACCAGAATGTTTAAGACGCGGCCGCTCCGCACTCTTTTGACAGTTTTGGGCGTAGGTGTCGGTATTGGCACAGTATTGTTTTTAGTGTCTTTGGGTTATGGCTTGCAAGATGCGATTTTGTCGAGAATCACGAGCGCTGATGCGCTCTTGGCTTTGGATGTAAATCCGGGAACCTCTGAACTTATTCAATTGAACAACGATAGTTTGCAAAAAATTTCTCAAATTGAACATGTCGTAGAAGTCAGCCCGGTGATTACCGCCTCGGCGCAGTTGTCAGTAGGCGCATTGACTGGAGACGGAATAATGTATGGAGTCAATCCTTCTTATTTTCGTTTGAGCGGTATCAAGCCTGAAAAAGGGGAATTATTTACCAATGAAAAAGATTTATTAATTTCTACCGCGGCCGCGGAATTATTAAATATCGGTAAAGAAGATGGCTTGGGCAAAGAGATTAAATTAACTTTTTTTGTGTCAAAAATAAATGAACAGGGTGTGGAAGAAGTAACCAGTATAGTTCAAACTGAACCATACAAAGTTGTCGGGATAATTCGTAATGATACTGAAAGTCTTGTATTTATTCCTATTGCCAATGTTCTCAATTCCGGCATTAGTAATTATTTGGAGACAAAAGTAAAAGTTTCTGAAAGCGCCTATTTGTCGGATGTTAGAAGTGAAATTATGGAAATGGGTTTTTTTGTTTCCGCGCTTGCCGATACTATTGATCAGGCAAAAAAGATTTTTAAAATTGTTCAAATAGTCCTAGGTTTGTTCGGTTTAGTGGCTTTGGTAGTATCCTCTATTGGCATGTTTAACACCATGACGGTTATGCTTCTTGAGCGTACTAATGAGATCGGTATTATGCGTTCAATCGGAGTGTCAAAAAGAGATATCAAGAAATTATTTTTGTTTGAGGCGATGGTTATGGGATTTTTGGGTGGAATCGGCGGGGTGATTTTAGGTATTTTGGGTGGTGAGATAGCCAATCTTGCCATGAATGTTTTAGCGAAAAATTTTGGCGGACAATCCATAGATTTGTTTGCTCGTCCGCTATGGTTTTTGGGTGTGATTCTTATTAGTTCTACTTTTATCGGGTTTTTGACCGGAGTATTTCCGGCTCGCCGCGCTGGTAAATTAAATCCTTTAGATGCGTTAAAGTATAAATAAGTTTAAATTTTGTAGATAATATTTAAAGAACATTTCACTTAATCGGTGGATTGTTTTTTTAAATTTTTAATTTGTAATTTGTAATTTTTAAACAATAACTAATTGATTAATGATTTAATTTTCTAAAGTTATATGTTTTATGTCTTAAGTTTATGTTTCAAGTTTAAATAATTATATCATTAAAAATTGTTTTAAAATTAAAAATTACAAA
>CAYHSR010000151.1:0-1749 GCA_964359335.1 uncultured Gammaproteobacteria bacterium
TCAATATCCCTGCACGTTCTAACCCCGGTTCCAGCGTCAACACACACCTTTATTGTGTCATCGTCCAACCATTTGTACTCACTGGTTTTTTCAGGGCCGATAAAAATTGTTTTAATCGTAAAAAACCTTGCATCAATAATTTTAAGCGCCCACTCTTTTTTAATCCATTCTAATCTTACAAAATCATAAAAAGCAAACATCCTTTTGTTTGGCGACCATTTTATTTCAGAAAACTTATAACTATCTGTATCAGAAATCAGTTTTTTTATAGGTAAATGCTTCATCTTAATCCAGACAGTTCTTTCATCCGCCCCTCTGTAAACATCAACTAAAAGGGCCGGGCGAACAAAAAACAAGCCTGCCAAGCCCGCGCCGGCAAGTATTACGACTAATGGCGCAATTTTAAAAATTCTAAAAGACATACCACTTTAATTTGGGCTCCAATAAAAATACGTGTCGCCGATTTTTTTCAAAAATTTGCCTTTTGGAACCATGTGCCTTTTAAACCAATCTCGTGTAACTCCAATACCATGAAAATGCGTCGCTTCTGTTGGATTTTCGACCTCTCCTGAAATAATCTTTTGAGCGATTTCACAGCATTCAAACCAACTTTTCTTATCTATTTCACTAACATCTTTATAACCAAGAGGACTAATTATCTTCGGAAAGTTTGGGTCATTGTGTTTAAACGGATCATACTGTCCCGTTTGCAAAATTACGCCATGAATATTATCAGGCCACCATGACTTTGCCTTTGTCCTGTTGATCACGGACCAACCTACCCACGTTTTGGCTTCGTGTGGTTGGCCATTCGCTTCGCCGAATATTAATCTGGCCAAGATAATCGCCTCAGTATCATCATAAAAATTTCCTGTCCATTTTGGGTTTTTATCTGTCGGCGCAATCTTGATTTCCTCGTCTGCGTCCACCAAAACATCTAAACTTTTTAATATTGGTTTTCTGTCTGCCCACAATTCAATATAATGAATTCCTTTTGGTAAATTATAATAAAATCTATCCGCTTCAATTTTGCCTCGCAATTTTCTGCCTTGCCAAAACCAATTTTTACCCCACCAACTAAATTGATTATTTTTATGTATTCGACCGTTGACCACAAGTTTAACATCATCATTGTCAATAAATCTTTTTTGGCAACAGACCGAAACATCAAGAATTTTTAACGACAAATCTATCAAAGCAATAATAATCCATGGTTGACAATCTTTTTCATCGCTTGAAATATTTTCTAAAAGTGTCACCAGACAGCCGTCGCCCAAAGACGTTATTTTGGGCTCTTCCATAATATCCGCTTCCGTTTTTGCAATAAATTTTAAATTGCGTTCACCCTGTTTCAAACGCATAACTAAAACAATTGTCTGCAATGTTCCTTTAAGTTTCCTGCCATCTCCAAAAACATTTGTGGCAATTGTCGCGCCATCAACTTCTATTCGCAAATTATCTTTCTTTTGACAAATAACTGATAATATAATTGAGTGAAGCCCTGCCGATGGGACGAAAAACTTGTATTCAAAAGTTTTTGTTATTTTTTGGTACATAATTTTATAATCTAAAACACACACCTAAATTATACCTCCTTCATTATCTCATTAAATTCCCCCTGCTCCACCGTCTCTTTTTCCAACAACACCGCCACCAGCCCATCCATCTTCTCTCTATTTTCCACAATAATTTTTTCAGCCAGCTTGAGAGCGTCGGACAATAGCCTATTTATTTCCGAATCAATGGTTT
>CAYHSR010000152.1:0-1701 GCA_964359335.1 uncultured Gammaproteobacteria bacterium
ATCCAAAATTAAAAATTGTATTTTCTGATTCAAAATTTATTTTGAATTTGATCGATACTCCAGGCCATGTGGATTTTAATTATGAGGTTTCTCGCTCGCTCGCTGCGGTAGAGGGAGCAATTTTATTAGTTGACGCCACCCAAGGCGTACAGGCGCAAACAATCGGCAATCTGTATTTGGCTATTGAACAAAATTTGACCATTATACCTGTGGTAAATAAAATTGACATGCCAGCGGCCAATATTACCAAGACCAAAGAAGAGATTATTCATTTATTGGGTTGTAAAGAAGAGGAAATATTGCTTTGTTCCGCTAAAACCGGACAGGGAGTAGAGGCCATTTTGCGGGCCGTCATAGAACGAGTTCCTCCACCGCCGGAAAATTCGCAAAAGCTAACTCGCGCCCTGATTTTTGATTCACACTATGACGATTATCGCGGCGTCATTGCTTCCATCCGCGTCGTTGATGGTAACTTTAAAACCGGTGATAAAATAAGTTTTTATAAAACCAAAAAAGATGCAGAAATTTTAGAACTTGGTTATTATACTCCGCAATTAAAACCGGCGGAAAAATTACAAAATGGTGAGATCGGTTATATTGTCGGCGGATTAAAGGATTTAAAACAGTGTCGGGTCGGCGATACGATAAATAAACAAACCGAGGATGTCCAACCGTTAAGCGATTACAAAGAAGTTAAGCCCATGGTCTATGCCGGAATCTTCCCTAAAGAGGGTGACAACTATGAGTCCTTGCGTAACGCGTTAGACAAATTAAAATTGAGTGACTCGTCCTTGATTTATGAACCGGAAAATTCAGCGGCGTTGGGTTTTGGTTTTCGGTGCGGATTCTTAGGTTTGTTGCATTTGGATATTTTTCAAGAACGGCTGCGCCGCGAACATGGCGTTGAAATTATTATTACGGTTCCCAGCGTCGCTTATAAAATAATTAAAACCAATGGCGAACAAAAAACTATCCGTAGTCCGCAAGAACTACCTGATCCAAGCCAACTGCGAGAAATTTCCGAACCATACATGGGATTAGATATTATTACACCAAAAAACTACATCGGCAATGTCATGTCTCTGGTAGCGGATAAAAAAGGGCGATACTTTAACACCGAGTACTTAAGCGCAGGCAATGATCAACGGGCGATTTTGCACTACGAAATTCCGCTCGCCTCGCTAATTACTGATTTCTATGATAAACTAAAGACAGTTACTTCCGGTTTTGCCTCGATGAATTATGAATATAAAAGATATGAACCAACTAAGGTGGTTAAATTGGATGTGATGGTGGCAGACGATATAGTGGAATCGCTTTCCACTTTGGTTTGGAGTGAAGACGCGTTCAAAATCGGCAAAAAAATCGTGGAAACCCTAAAAGATACTTTGCCCCGCCAACAATTTGTTTTAAAAATTCAAGCGACGATCGGCGGTAAAATAGTCGCGGCCGAACGGATATCCGCTATGCGTAAAGATGTAACCGCCAAACTTTACGGCGGCGATGTGACACGAAAAAGAAAATTGTTGGAAAAACAAAAAAAGGGGAAAAAGAAAATGTTAGCGCTGGGGAAAGGAAAGGTGGATATTCCCAATGAAGCGTATATGGCGGTGTTGAAAAGATAAAACTGTATTAAATAAAAATATGAAACCAAAAACATTTAAAAATTTGTGGATATTTATCTCCGTGATGGCGATTGCG
>CAYHSR010000153.1:0-1699 GCA_964359335.1 uncultured Gammaproteobacteria bacterium
AAACGAAAAAATATTAAAAGACATAAAAAAAATATATCCGGAACGCGAAGCTAGAATTGCGCCGTATATTATCGGTCCGCTTTTTACTAATAATAATGTCGTCAGTAAAAATAAAATCCTGCTTGGCAATATCAGTTACCAAATCACTGGTCTGATGCCTTTTACTGACAAACAATTTGCCACTATTGGCAATGACTGGGCTTTGCCGCACAAAATTTTATCTAAAAAACAAATCACGCAATACAAAAAAATCGCCACTGATGTTGGTCTACGTTTAAAAAAATTCGGTTGGAAAGGATTGTTTGGTATTGACGTGGTGATGGACGAAGAAACCGTCAGATTATATTTGCTGGAAATAAACGCGAGACAGCCGGCGTCGACGACGTACGAAAGTAAACTGCAAAATAACATTCGAATTACGAATAGTGCGAATATACGAAACGAATTGACGACTTTTGAGGCGCATTTGGCGGGTTTCTTGGGTGTTGATCTGACCAGTTGTGGGTTGATTAAAATTGACGATGGAGCGCAGGTGGTGCAGAGAGTGACGGCGCACATTCCCTCCTTGCTGGAACCAAAATTTAGCAAAAAACCGCCGTTTGGTATAATAAAATATGATAATGATAAACTTGGCGCAGATTTGTTGCGAATGCAGACGACAGATGGCGTAATGGCCGAACACAATAAACTTAATGACGTTGGCAAAAAGATGATAGACTTTATTGGTTGTGTCAGAGGCGGAAATGTTTGGGATTCACAGCGAGCCGGTGTGATTATTATAAAAAATAATAAATTATTGGTAATTGAACGTAATAAATACGGTAGACGCTATTTAACTCTGCCAGGCGGAACATGGGAAAAGAAAGATGGCGAGTTATCTGATACAGCAACAAGAGAGGCTCTGGAAGAAACGAGTTTGCGCGTTAAACTTGACAAATCTAAAAAACCGCTTAAAGTAATAAGCAATGGACGCGATGAAACTTATTTTTTCGTAAAAAGTTTTACAGGCAAAGTATCTCTCGGCGGTCCGGAAAAAGAATTTAATTCAAAAGAGAATAGTTACAAGTTGAGGTGGGTAAAATTAAACAAACTTAACAAAGTCAATTTACTACCGAAGGAAATTAAAAATATAATAATGTCTTAATATTTTTTTGACCTTGAAAATTTTATTAGAAATTGGGTGAATTAGGTGAATTAGAAATTTATGAACCATTCATTATCCAGAGAAGCGCTACAGGTAATAAAAAATTATCTTCTCTTACCACTTGCGCAAAAGAACGTGTCTTGTCCTTATTTTAATAACAAACGTTCGCGGGTGCGCGGAGCGCTGGGAGTTTTGATCGGCAAAGGAGCACCGGAAGAGATTGTTGATGAAGCAATATTGATTGCTCTGCGGGAAAAAATTGATTTAAAAAATCTAAACGACGAAGAGACTAAAAAATTCTTAGTTGAACACAATTTAGGTGTGGACTGTTCCGGATTGGTTTATCATATTCTTAACGCGGAATTAAACGCGCGCAAACTGGGACCATTGCGCAAACACATCAAACGGCCGTGGATAAAAAGTCCGTTGCGCAAATTAATCGCTCTGTTAAGACCTGCTGAAAATACCGGTGTCAATACTTTTTATAATGATATCAACAGCAAAGAAATTAAACTCTCGGAAATTCAACCAGGCGATTTAATTATCATGATGAAC
>CAYHSR010000154.1:0-1680 GCA_964359335.1 uncultured Gammaproteobacteria bacterium
CGGCGGCGATCACGCCCGTTCAAACGCATAAATTTATCCAGGCAATCCAACAAATCGGCCCGCACCATGGAAACTTCATCAATAACTATCGCGTCGAGTTTTTTATATATTGAATCTTTATCATCTCCTTTTTTCTTTATTTTATTTAAGGAGATATCTGGCTTAAAACGAAAAAACGAATGAATAGTTTGCCCGCGCACGTTTACAGCCGCCACACCGGTCGGCGCCAAGACCACGATTTTCTTTTTGGTGTGATAACGGAAATATTCCAACAGAGTTGATTTGCCAGTGCCAGCGCGCCCGGTAACAAAAATATTCTTATCGCTATTTTCCATCAGTTCCAAAGCACGCTTAAATTCTGGATTTAAGTCCAATTTATTCAACTTATCCGCTGTTTTGTTTAATTTTTGTTTGGACATTTTTCAATGATTCCTAAAATTAAATATCATGCTCGCAAGTATAATACTCACAAGTAAAATGATTATCAAGAGTGAGTGAGCGTGTTAAATACGCCACTATAAATTCATTAATCATAGTTATAATTAAGACAGACAGTTAATTCCTCGTATCTCCGCGTTCCAAAATCCTAAAGCCATCCATAACCGCGTCGCAGAGAAAATTTTCCAATTGGCTATGGTCATTTTTTGTTTGGGCTTTGTAAAGATAATTGTAATAAAGCCGTTTCTGTTCCTGACGGATAATGGCCGGAGCAAAATTTTCTCTCAATAACATGGCACTCATAAGCAGACGGCCGACACGACCATTGCCGTCAGAGAATGGATGAATTTGTTCAAACCTGCTATGCACATTGGCCGATAATTTTATTATGTCTTTGTCTTTTTTTACAGCCAGAGCCATAACCGACGGCATTAAATCCGGCACTTTTATATAATTGGCGGTCGGTAAATTAACACCGGTAATTCTAACGCCATGACTGCGATATAAGCCGGCGTCCGGTCTAACGCCATTCATCAAGATGCTATGAAGTTTACATATTAAATCCTCGTCAATTTTTTCTTTTTTGGCAACATAATCAAACAAGTAATTCAGGGCGGTTTGATGATTTTTCGCTTCCAGTTGTTCGGTTAAACTTTTATCCGGCAAGGCGATATTGTCAATAAGAATAGCCGCCGTATCCTGTTCGGTGAGCTTACTACCTTCTATGCTATTACTGTGATAGGTAAGTTTTAATATAAATTGGTCGCGAATATCCGGATTAGCCAAAATTTCAGTGATAATATTTTTATGTTCAGCTGATTTTTTATTTAATACCTGTTTTCCGGCTGTTAGTTGTTCATCATGTATCACTTTCTGACCAGTTACCTCTAAAAATAATTCATCGATAGCGGCTTGCATTTTTGGCCTGGGCGTTGACTTGCCTGTCCACCAACTATTAAAGGCAACAAAAGAAACGCCAAACCTTTCGGCCAACTTAGTTTGAGTTAGTCCAAGTGTTTTCTGAATAATTTCCAGTTTTTGGCGAATAGTCATATTTTTTCACATTTTAGATTATACGACCATATTAGCAAACTTTATAAAGTTAGTCAATATTCGTAAACTTTATAAAGTTAGTAATTTTTATTTAACTAAAAAAACAATACTCTCCACCTTTTTATCAATTAGCGATATAAGCAGTGGCTTTTCCTTTGCCTATTGCTTTAATCATTTTGATTTTCTTTA
>CAYHSR010000155.1:0-1679 GCA_964359335.1 uncultured Gammaproteobacteria bacterium
GTTGGTTTAAATTTAAAACCTACTACATAGTGTAGTAGGTTTATAATATTTTGTAAAGCCCCACTTATCCACAGGTCATTAATACTCATGGCAGGCAGTACTTTGCCGGCAAGTAGCGTTATTTTTATTGCAAGTATTTTGCTTGTCCATTACATTACAAGTTGTGTCGCCTTTTGCGCCATTGCTTAAAACACAACTATTAATATTGTGCATTTCAAAGGCCTCGGTACTATCTATCAAAAACACAAAGATGGACGAAATAATTATGGCCAAAGATATGGCGCCCATAATAAATTTGCGACTCAGTACTCTAAACTTGGGGACATAATTAGTGTTCACCAAATGATTCGCCCTTTCCACAACTATCGGACTAAAGAAGGGCAGCGCTAAATTTTGACTGGTAGACAAATAGTCACCTTGCCCAGAAATTTTTAAGATGACGTTAGCCAATATGGACCGGCTATTTGCGCCATCACACGCTCTTTCATCCGCCGCCAACTCCGAAAAAGTAATATACTTTCTAATGATTATTTTGATCCCCGGCACGAAGAAAAATATACATTGACAATATTTAACAAAAAATAATTTTAAAGGCTCGCGCGCTATTATGTGCTGTTGCTCGTGTAATAAAACTGCCCGCAGTTCATTGTGACTTAATAATTTAATCAGAGCATCGCTAATGCAAATTCGGGGGCGTAAAAAACCAAAACAAAAAGCCAACAATTCAGAATTCTTTATTTCAACAATATTTTTATCGCTCAAACCCAGGTTATTTATTATTGACTTTAATTTTGCAGAATATTGCCGTTTGGCCAGCAACAAATAATGTCCAGAGAATTTTCTTGTCTGAAGCCATAATCTAATTAACCGATATAAGGAATAAGTTATAAAAACGAGAATGCCAATCCCGGACACGATAATCATACCAAAAATAATAGGGTGCATGGTCAAAAATTGAGAAATCTGCGTACAACCGCAGGCCGCTGTGATTTTGTGCGCGACGGCGTTGAAGTACAAATCAATTTTACTATAAACTTGATAAAATAAAAAAATAAGCAATCCAAAAATGGCGGCAATTAAAATTATAATTTGTCTAAAAACGCGATTGGCGCACTGAGCAAAAGTTAGACTCATACTATTTAATAAGCGCCCGCAGCTTATCTTTCCATTCCGCGGAGTGTTTGGCGTCAGAGGCATCAATGATATCCAAAAATTGGGCGACCGCCACATCGCCGTATTCTTTTAAAAACCCTTTAATAATTTTTTCGGAGGCGCTGGCCCAAAAAGTTTTTTTGTCTCTAGTGGGGACATACACAAACGCACCGCCCTGATCCATTTTTCTTTTCAGAATTCCTTTGTTATACAATCTGGCCATCACTGTCATGATGGTTGTGTAAGCGATTTTTTTCTTTTTTTCCAGCTCTGATAAGACAAGCCGAACAGAGGCCTGTTCATGAGCCCAGACTATTTCCATGATTTCCGATTCCAGTTCTCCTAATATTTTGATATTTTCTTTGGACATATATTAAGTCCTTCATTACTACCACCTACTACATACCATAGTATACAATAGGATATATTTTTTGGCAAGTCCTTGTTGATTTGACAATAATTTTTGTTTTTATTTGTTACAATTGCAGCAATTAGGGTTACCTTTCGGGTTTCGTTCCGGTGTATAC
>CAYHSR010000156.1:0-1674 GCA_964359335.1 uncultured Gammaproteobacteria bacterium
AATACATACGGCCACCCCAGCCAAACGCCCATCATTAACCCCAACCGAACATCTCCACCGCCAATCCATCGGCCTTTAGAAACGAGATATTGAAAAGCAAAAAAAGAAAAAACGACTATGGCTCCAGCCAACATTTGCCGCTCTGATAAAAATCGGCCGGATACATTAAAAAATAATCCGGCGAATACACCCAACCAGATAATCTCGGAGGGAATTAACTTATATAAACAATCATAAATAAAAATAATCAATAAAATAATTACAAAAACAATATTGCGATAATAGTAGAGCGTATTAGTCGGCGTGTGTTCTAAATAATGCCAAGTGAGAAAAATAAACACTAAAGCCGGAACTAATTCAACCCAAATAAAATGCGGAGGAATTTGATTTTTACAAGTTCGACATTGACCTTTTAAAAACAGATAGCTTATAATGGGAATGTTTTCCGACCATTTTAATTGTCGACGACAACCCGGACACATGCTACGCCCCCGCGATATTTTAACATTTTCATGGTGCCGCCAAATCCAAGAATTCAAAAAACTGCCTAAGCAGAGGCCTAAAATAAAAATTAAAATATAAATTATATCTCCGATTATTTCATAAATCTCATATGGCATAGTATTTAATATTATAAAGAAAATTAAAATAAAAGACAAGTCCAGATGTCTGGCATCTTTTCAGCAAAAAAATAAACCTCCTGTTTTGTTAAACAAGAGGTCATTTTTTATCTGATAAAAAATATTGGATAATCTACTATGTACTGCTACCGCTAATACCGGCTGGTGTCGCGTAAATCGTATTACTCAAACCATTAACTGTACCTTCTAAAGTGGCGGTAATAGTATAAGTAGATGTTGTACCGGTGTATCTGTAGCTCCCGGTTGACTGTGGATCAGCTGGAACTTGGCCCATATAGGGACTGGAACAACCTTGCGCCAGCCAACCAGTAGTGTTTAAACAACGATAACTGGTTGAACCCAATGTAACTGCCGTAGCTGCCGGATAAGCATTATTGTCAGTATAATATAATTCCAAAGCCGTCTGGACTTGTTTTAGATCGGATAAACGTTTTGAATCACGAGCTTTCTGTCGAGCGCTTCCCAAGGCCACGACCGCTAAAGTGGATAACAAACCTATGATAGCGATAACTACCAATAACTCAATAAGAGTAAAACCTTTTTTATTCATGTTTTCACCCCCTCTCTAAACATATCTAGTTAATATAACTATATTTAAATACCCAACACTTTTCTAACTTTTTCCACAACTTCGGACGGTTTAAAGTGAACTTTAATCAAATAATCAACCGCGCCCATTTCAATGCCTTTCTCCACATCATCTTTCTGCCCTAAATTTGTTAAAAGAATAACCGGAATATTTTTGGTTTCACAATCGGCCTTCAATTTTTTTAGAACAGCAAAACCATCCAATTTCGGCAGTAAAATATCTAATAAAATTAAATCCGGTTTTTTCTTTTTGGCTTCATTGCATCCTTTCTCGCCATTGTCGGCTATAATTACACTAAACCCTTCCACTTCAAATTTCTTCTGATAAATTCCGGATAAAAAAATATCATCCTCCACGATTAATATCTGTTTCCCGCCATCATTTGTCTTTTTCTTATTACTCATATATATATCTAATCTTACAACTTAATATGCTTATAAACTA
>CAYHSR010000157.1:0-1640 GCA_964359335.1 uncultured Gammaproteobacteria bacterium
AATTAATGACTTAATTATTCCCGGCACTTTGGCAGAACCGCGTCCGTGAAAATGTTGTAAAACCGCGTTATGCTTAAAATAAACCTGCCAACCGGCCTCCCACATTCGCCGACACCAATCGCTGTCTTCGGCATACATCCAAAATCGCTCGTCAAAATAACCAACATCGTCAATCGCCTTTTGCCGCACAAACATCGCCGCTCCCATTATCCAATCCACTGGAATGGTTTCATTATGTTCAAAATCACGCATAAAATAATAATCGGCTGTCTTCCGGCCCCAGCCGATTGCTCCCAATTTGGTCCGGCTGTAAATCGGTTGCCAAAAACGCGGAAAATGATAACAAGAATTTTGTCTGGCGCCATCCGGATAAATAATTTTTGGACCGACGATGCCAACTTCCGGATGCTGTTCCATAAAATCATACAACTTTTTAATAACTTGCTGGCCGACCATAAAAACGGTATCCGGATTAAGCGCCAAATGGTAACGAGCTAAAATATATTTCATACCTGAATTTTGCGCTCGCCCAAAACCCAAATTTTGCTTGTGTTTGATCAGCTTCATCTTCGCGTCCGGCCAAGAATTCAAAATAGCGATTTCCACGCCATCGTTTGATTCATTGTCAACAATCGTCACATGCAATTTAAAATCCAAATCAGCCACATCGTTAAACAGAGATGTTAGACATCTTAAAATCTCGTTCTTGCTTTTATAATTGACTATTACGACATTTATATCATGCATAGATTCTTTTTCTCATTTCTTTCCAATTTATTTTTCTTAATTTAATTATCATTTTTCTTTTTCTCTTTAAATTCAGCCGATCGCGCCATAAATCACATACTCCTTTTAAAACCGTTCGATCAAACAATACATAATAGATCAGCTTCTTTAACTCATACCATTTTATCCATGGCCAGTCAAGCAGGTAATTTTGCCAATACTCATTTTTATAAAGAGTGGCCAAGTGATTTTTATAACTATAATATTTAATAAATTGTGATTGTTTCCGCTTATTCTTTATTGATTCAACTTCAGACAAATCTTTGCCGCCGACTCCAGTTCTATCATGATAACAAATCGCGTCCATTAAAGTATATAATCTAAAATCGGCCTGCTGTAACCTATAAGCTAAATCAATATCTTCCTTATACATAAAATAATCGCGATCAAACATTTCATATTTGGTATAACAAACATTTTCAATTATTGATTTTTTAAACATGGCGCAAGCGCAAGATAAACCAAATACTTCAACCGTATTGTTATAGATGGGCGCGTATACAACGCCTCCGTCTATTTCCACCACTCGCCGATTGCGAAATACTTTTAAACCCAAACTATCAATCACATCTCTATTTTTTAAACGCATTAAACGAGGCGAAACGGCAGCCGCATTTTTATGCTGATCCAAAAAATCAATCATCTTTTGCAAACAATCATCTGTTAAAACCACATCATCATTAAGTATTAAAAAGTACTCTGAATTAACTTTCTTAAATAATTCATTATGGCCAACCGCAAAACCAATGTTAATTTTATTCTCTATAAATCTAAATTGCCCGCCAAACCTTGCCAATTCTTTTTTAAGCTCTAAAACCGAATCTTCGGAAGAATTATTATCTAAAACATTCATA
>CAYHSR010000158.1:0-1630 GCA_964359335.1 uncultured Gammaproteobacteria bacterium
CAGATAGATCTTTATCTAATTTTTGCAAACGTTCGATTGAATCAGCATCCTTTTCTTTTTTTAAAGCGCGTTTTTCAATTTCTAACTTTGTAATCTTCCGCTTCATCACATCCAAATCGTCGGGCATAGAATCAATTTGCATTCGCAAGGCCGAAGTTGCCTCATCTATCAGATCAATGGCTTTGTCCGGCAAAAAACGATCAGTGATGTATCTTTGCGACAATTCTACGGCTGATAAAATAGCGGCGTCAGTAATCCTCACACCATGATGAACTTCATATTTTTCTTTAATTCCGCGTAAAATCGCGATAGCATCATCTGAAGTTGGCTCATTAACCATCACCGGTTGAAAACGTCGTTCCAAGGCCGCGTCTTTTTCTATATATTTTTGATATTCCTTTAAAGTTGTAGCTCCAATAGTATGTAATTTTCCTCTAGCCAAGACAGGTTTAAGCATATTACTGGCATCAACCGATCCTTCGCTGGATCCGGCGCCCACGATCGCATGCAGTTCGTCAATAAACAGAATAATTTTTCCGTTTGATTCCTCAATTTCTTTCAGTATCGCTTTTAGACGATCCTCAAATTCGCCGCGGAATTTGGTGCCGGCCAACAACGAACCAAGATCCAAAGCAAATATTTCTTTATTTTTAAGGGATTCCGGCACATCGCCATTAACAATTCGTTGCGCCAACCCTTCGGCAATCGCCGTTTTACCGGTGCCTGGTTCGCCAATCAGCACGGGATTATTTTTTGTCCTGCGACAAAGAATCTGCATCACCCGCCTAATTTCGTTGTCACGACCAATGACAGGATCTAATTTTTCTTCGCCAGCCATTTTGGTTAAATTTTGTCCATATTTTTCCAACACATTATATTTGCTTTCCGGTTCTAAACTATCCACCTTTTGCCGACCGCGAATATTGGCTAACATTTTAAGGGTAGCATCATAATTAACACCATGATTTTGCAATAATTCACTAATCGGGTTTTTAGAAGTCAAAAAAGATAGAAACAGATGTTCAACACTAATATATTCATCACCCATTTTTTTAGATTCAGAGGCACCGGTTTGTAAAATATAAATCATAGCCGGTCCCAAAAGAATTTGCCCGACATTGGACTGGACATTCAGCGGGCCACCGGTTTTTGACAACTGGTCAATTAAGGCTTGAATCTGCGCTTTTAGAGCCAAAATATTTACCTCAAATTTAGCTAAAATAGAATTAGCGATACCAGCTTCATCTTCTAAAAGGGCAAAAAATAAATGTGGTGGCTCCACCTGTTGCTGGCCATTATTGTTCGCGATCATAGCCGATTTTTGAATCATTTCTTGGGATTTATTGGTAAAATTTTGAGGTAGCATATACGTAGTTATAAAGTTAAAAGTTTTTAAAGTTTATAGAAAATAATTATTCGGTTATTATCACTCTCTGTGATAGAGTGATAATAACATAGATTGGATTTAATTGTCAAGATATGCTAATATTATAGCATATTTTTGTTTATGTCGCATTGAATTTATGAATATTTTAGGTGTAAGAATAGATAATATTGTTTTAGAACAAGCAAAAAATAAAACTCTTGAATTTTTAAATTCCGACAAACAATATAAAATCTTTACGCCTAA
>CAYHSR010000159.1:0-1620 GCA_964359335.1 uncultured Gammaproteobacteria bacterium
AAATATTTACGATGCCAGCCTAAAAATCAATATTCAAAAATACCTCCGCCCGCCAAAAAAATTCGCTTCTACAAAAAAATTGAGTGAACAACTCAAAAAAGATTTGGAAATAGTGAAATAAAAAAACAACTTGCAGCTTTGACCTCAGAATCTAACCTAACATCTTTGGCGCTTCGCGCCAATAGTGTTGCGTTAGATTCTGGAGTGGAACATATCTATGTGTAGGCGACGAAATAATCATATCACACGCTAAATAAAAATCAATAGTCATTTTAATTACTTGTTAATCAATCCACCTCCAAACTCAAAATCCGATCCACCCGAAAAACCCTTTCTTCGCCGCGAGAGTGGCAAAAAGCCGTTAGGCCGAGGAAGGTTTTTCCAGCGTATTCGCAATCACCAATCTTTTTTGGCGACAACAACCGCTTGGATTTAACATCGTTATTTTTTAAATAAACAACATTAATTTTTTGTTTATTTTTTATCACCTCTTTTATTAAAACGATTTTCTTATCCAACGGACAATTATTTTCTGAAAGCGCGTATTGATATTTAGTCACAAATCGCACCACTCGCCAATCCATCCAAATATGTCTTTTCTCAATTGGTTTTTTTAATACCAAACCCTCTAAACCGACGCAACGGCTTAAAGCAACATACATTTGTCCATGCGCGAACGTGCCGCGGCCGATATCCACCACTACCTTGTTAAATGTTTTGCCTTGGCTTTTGTGAATAGTAATCGCCCAAGCTAGACGCAATGGATATTGAGTGAACGAACCAACTGATTTTGATTCTATGCTTTTGGTTGATTTATCAAAACGATATTCATACAAATCCCAAGTATATGGCGTTACTTCAACCTCTTCTCCATCGTCTAATTTTACAATAATAACCATACCACCATTATCATCTTTCTTTACACTAATAATTTTACCAGTACTGCCGTTTATCCAACGTCCATGTTGATCATTATTTAACAGCATCACTTGCGCGCCGACTTTCACAATCAATTTTTCTTCCGTCGGCAGAGAATAATTATCAAACTTGCCAACAATCTCGCCGGTAAATTTTAGTTCTTTTCCCGACAAATCTTTCAGCCGAATCTCGTTTATTTCTTGGGCCATGGCATTGGTGGGAGTAAGATAAACATACAACTCATTTGGCGCGGGAAAAAATTCCGAATCATGTCTAGCGTTTAACGCCGCCAGTTCATTAGCCGTAACGGAATTGTTTCGCACCATATTTAGCAGATCTATAAATCCTTGATCTTTTTGGCGATAAATTTTTTCTAGCTCAATCATTTCCATTTTAAATCCTTCATGCAATAATCCATTGTCCGTAAAAACCATGGCCGAAAAAAAATACGGACTGTTATAGTTATTAGCAAAAGCCATTTTGTCGCGTGAAGTAACCACTGGCGGCAGTTGGTACAAATCGCCAATAAAAATCATCTGCGTCCCGCCAAACGGCCGGCGGCGATCACGCCCGTTCAAACGCATAAATTTATCCACGCAATCCAACAAGTCGGCTCGCACCATGGAAACCTCGTCAATAACTATCGCATCAAGTTTTTTATATATTGAATCTTTATCATCTCCTTTTTTCTTTATTTTATTT
>CAYHSR010000160.1:0-1613 GCA_964359335.1 uncultured Gammaproteobacteria bacterium
GCCAACACTCGCCGTTCGGCTAATTTTTATTTTTGGCGCACTTATGACCAGCAGGAAATTGATTTAATTGAGGAACGCGACGGGAAACTGTTCGGTTTTGAGTGTAAATGGTCGAAGAAAGACAAGCACAAGGCGCCCGATGATTGGTTAAAAACATATCCCAAAGCAAAATTTGATATTGTCAATCCAAAGAATTGTTTTGAGTTTTTAAAATGATCTATTAAATTTTTTGGTGTTAGAAAAAACAGTAGTTGGGCGGTTTTTTAATTTTCAACATTCGGCTTTTCAATAAGTAGGGGTTCAATTTGCCTCTCTCCACCAGTAATCCTCATCACATCTTTATCCATTTTATTAAATTCTTTATAAGCAGTGTTATAGGAATTTACAGTAGTTGAAAGATTGTTGCCAAGTTTTTTCATGTATTCGTCATAAGCCAAAATATGTTTGCCAAGCTCTTCAACTCGCTGGCGGATTTCTTTGGCTGATTCTTCAATTTGCATGGCGCGCAAGCCCTGCATAACGGTTTGCAAGTAGGCGAGGAAAGAAGTCGGCGACACAATTATTACATGATATTTATTAGCCGCGCGCTGGATTAAATTTTCCGTGTCCTCGTCTTTTAACGCGCCGATTTTATTAATTAATAAATCATAATAAATCGCTTCGTGCGGGATAAACATAAACGCGAAATCCATTGTCCCCTGCTCCGGCTGTATATATTTCGCAGTTTCTTGAATGCGCAATTTTAAGTCGCCGACAAATGCTTTTTCTAAGCGCTCTCGTTCGGTTTCGTTTCTTTCGTCAACCAAACGATTATAATTTTCCAAAGAGAATTTGGAATCAATTGGGATTATTTTATCTTTTACAAACACCACAGCGTCAACTATTGTGCCATCAGGAAAAGGATATTGCATTTGATAGCCGCCGGGCGGCATTATATTTTTCAATAATGTTTCCAAATAATATTCACCGAGAATTCCTCGCTGTTTGGGATTTTTTAAAATATCCTGCAGTGACTGCAGTTGGTCGGCGAAATTTACTACTTGTCGGTTGGTCTCATCAAGTTTAGTTAATTTTTCTGTCACATCAGTAATAATTTTTACGCTCTGCCCGAATTGCGATTGAATGGTTTTGTGCGTGTCAGCCATTTTTTGGTCCATGTTGCGCGTTAAGTCCTGCAATTGATTTTGCAATAATAAAAATAAATTTTGCTCGCCTTCTCTTGGCTTTTGCAGATCTTTGAAACGTTTTAATATCACAACCAAAAAACCGAGAGTTACCAACAGGGCGATTGAGATGATGATGAGTAATAATGTTTGCATAGCGCTTATTATTATAGCACAATTGGGAAAGTTAGCCAGTTTGGAGGGATTTTTTGTTGACAAGAATGTTTTTTTAAGATATAATCTCACTATCTTACTGTAAAAATAGTTGCATGATTAAATTGGGCAAGAGTAAAGAATTAGCGTGAGAAATGGAAAAAACGCAAGGAAGTTGACAAATAGTTGTAAGATTGGTTAAAAATTGGTGTCGTAAAATATAATAGCCCCCATAGTTCAATGGATAGAACAGGTCCGTCCTAAGGACAAGATGCGCGTTCGATTCGTACTGGGGGC
>CAYHSR010000161.1:0-1607 GCA_964359335.1 uncultured Gammaproteobacteria bacterium
GTTCCGACTTTTCTTACTATCACAGGTAACCGGCCTAAAAATTTCTACTTGCTTTTTACTTAATTTTATGCTAAAATATTAATATTATGAACAACTGGGGTGTTGATTTACGACAATTGAAAAAACATAAGACACAATACAACATCTGGAAAATAGAACAGCTGATTAATTTTGGTTTGGGAAAAAATAAATTAGACCCGAAGGAATTAAAAAAATATTGGCCGGAACTCAAACTTGACCCGCATAAGAAAAAATTTATTGAATTTTTGTTATGGGCGTAAAAACTGTTTTAAGTAAAAATCAACAAAATATTCTGCAGATATTATCTCGTGAATCGGATATATATAACAATTTTTGTCTAACCGGTGGGACGGCTTTGGCTGAATATTATTTACTGCACCGCTATTCCGAGGATTTAGATTTTTTTTGTGAACAAGAAATTGATCCGCAAAACATCAGTACGCTATTAAAAAAAATTTTAAAACAAACCAAGACAACAAAAATAGAATTCCAACAAAGTTTTAATCGTAATTTATTTTTTCTGCACTTAAAGAATGATGTAATAAAAACCGAGTTCACTTACTTCCCTTTTCCCAAAATTGAAGACGGTCCAAAAATCGGCCATTTGCCAATTGAGAGCTTAATTGATATTGCCGTAAATAAAATTTTTACTATTTATCAAAATCCGCGCTCCCGAGATTTTATTGACCTGTATTTTATTATTCAAAAAGAAAAATACCAAATAGAGGAGTTGATTAAAAAAGCCAAGATTAAATTTGACTGGCACGTTGACCCAATCCAATTGGGGTCACAATTTTTAAAAGCGGAAACTTTAAAGGATTATCCGAAAATGATACAAAAGATAAATAATTCCGAATGGATAAATTATTTTAAAAATCAAGCAAAAAAATTAAAAAATGATATTATTAACTCATAATTTTATCTATATGGACAATAACCTGAATTACAACGAAACAGCGCAACTCAAACATCCACAAACCGCTTGGCTGGTTTTAATCAGTGTTTTAATTACCGCCATTGTGGTCGGTGCGCTGGTGTATATTTTCCAGATGCAAAAAATTGACGCTTTAGAAAAACAAATGTTAATGATGAATCAGGTAATTGGAACCTTGAACAATAACCTAAACTCGGCGGCTAAAGTAAATACGACGACATCAAGCACGACAAATGTTTTGGTGATGACTTCGACTACGAATGTCGTGACGTCCACTATCACCACAACCGGGACAAAACTTTATCAAGATAATAAAAATAAGGTAAGTTTTTATTATCCGGAAAATAGATACAACCTGACGGTGACTAATAATAGTTCTGTTATGCTTTCCTTTGTAAACATGGTGGCAAAAAATAATTCGAATTATCCAAACGTGATCTCTTTTAGAATCCAAAAAATGGTGAATGGACAGAACAACGTGATAACACAAAAACAATGGT
This sequence comes from uncultured Gammaproteobacteria bacterium, assembly GCA_964359335.1. Taxonomy (GTDB): domain Bacteria; phylum Patescibacteriota; class Patescibacteriia; order Magasanikbacterales; family GWA2-37-8; genus CAYHSR01. Next base: position 1,456 of record CAYHSR010000161.1, read on the forward strand.
CGGATATTTATATGAAATATGAAACCTATCATATTCAACCCTCAAATAATTTGAAAACTACCAAGACATCTGTAACCATTAATGGTAAAGAGTTTACTAAAATTGGATACAATCAGCCAACCTTCTATGATTCGGTGGAGTATTATTACTTT
>CAYHSR010000162.1:0-1605 GCA_964359335.1 uncultured Gammaproteobacteria bacterium
AAAATATTGCGTCTCAATACAACACGGTAATAAACGAATTAAAAACTTATAATCCCCTACTACCAAATAAAAAATCAATAATATTATTAACAAAAATAGATTTAATTGATAAAAAAGAAACTGAAAAAAAATTAGAAGAATTAAAAAAATTTAACAGAGATATTTTGACAGTCTCAATTTACGACGAAAAATCTTTAGAAAAATTAAAAAAATTGTTAATTATGGAGTGATGAATTGTACCCATTGTCATTCCCGCGTAGGCGGGAATCCAGTCTAAAATTACCTTTTAATATATGAATAAAACTCCCTTTACAAAACAAGGTTACGAAAATTTAGTTAACGAAAAAGAAGAATTGACAAAAAGCCGCGTCGACGCCGTAGCCAACCTCAAAACCGCCCGGGAAATGGGAGATCTTAGCGAAAATGCCGCTTACAAAGTTGCCCGATCAAAGCTTTCATCAGTTGATCGTCGCTTAAGATTTTTAACTAAAATTTTAGATAACGCATACATTATGGAAGTTGATTTTAAAGGTATGGTTGACGTTGGTTGTTTAGTTACTGTAGAAACAAAAACCGGCGATCAAACCTATCAAATAGTCAACAGTCACGAGTCAGATATCGCCAATGGAAAAATCTCCTACTACTCCCCCGTCGGAAGGGCTTTGGTTAGAAAGAGGGTTGATGATGTGGTTGAAGTCGTAACCCCCAATGGTAAAGTAAACTACAAGATAAAAGAGATAAAAATCGTGTAACCCTTCGTCATTTATATTCTGTCCTAACTATCTAAAACATATATTTTGTAGGTTATAAGCGGTTGACATGTTTTTAAAATATATACATATTTGTAGAGACGTGATTTATCACGTCTAAATTAATATAAATATGTCAGATAAATTTCGAAACATTTATCGAATTCTGTCATCGCGTTTATCAAATTGGGATTATTCAGATAACGGATATTATTTTGTCACCATTTGTACAAAAGATAGAAACCATTATTTTGGTGAAATTATAAATAATAAATTAAGACTTAATTGCAAAAAAGTACGGCTGTAAATACTATTTTGGACTGCTACAATGACCTTTTATTATCAATTTTTATTTCTATGAATAAAAATGTCCATTTTGCCAGGCCTATAGAGTTAAAAAGAACGGGTTTCATAAGGGCAAACAATCGTACCGTTGTTTGTCTTGTTTAAAGTCTTTTCAAAACAAAAAACGGAGGATAATATTACAAAGAAAAATATGGAAGAAATTTTCTTCAGGAAAACATATTGTCTCTGAAGTTAGTGCCGACCTTAAAATATCTACTCGATCAATCCATAATTATTTAAGGGTTATTTACCGTTCTTGATGAAGTGATAAAAGTGAAAGAATTTTCTGAGATTATATGTGTTGATGACGCATCTGACAAGGACCAAGCAGAAATGATAAAAAATAAATATCCGAACATCAAGCTTATCCGATTAAGCAAAAATGTTGGTAAGTCAGGAGCAATACTCGAAGGATTAAAAAACACTGAGAGTGATTTTATTCTATTACTAGATGCTGATCTTCGCAACCTCAATCATATTGAAATTAGCAATGCAGTAAAAATAATCGAAG
>CAYHSR010000163.1:0-1602 GCA_964359335.1 uncultured Gammaproteobacteria bacterium
AACAAACTTGGCAAAACCGCGCCAAGTGCGAGCCATTTCACTGCCTCGCCGAACTTCAATGGACCGAGAAATAATACTAAAAATAATAAAAATGCTTCCATGACGCGCAGAGATTGCTGTAACGCAAGGGCTTTGTCAATTGACCAAGTAATTGAGATAAGGAGATAAGAGATAAGAGATAGACAAGCGAGAATGAATATCCGATCCTTGGTAATTTTTAATTTGTAATTTTTAATTTGTAATGATTTGAACCGCCGCCAGAACCACACCATAAACACTACTACCGCCGCCCACAACAAAATCTCCGTCGCGTAAAAACCCAGCGTCGCGTATTCCATTTTCACACCACTAATAAAAACCTCGCGATAAATCCAAATCGTTTGCCAGGGAAATAGGAATAAAAAAATCTTCAGGAGAAATCGCAAAAACCGTTCTAAATTCAATCTTGAAAGAGTTAAAGACATATCCTAAATTTCTAATTTCTAATTCACCTAATTTCTAATAAAATTTCCAATGCTAAATACTCAAACTATATTTGAATCTACATCGATGCTGTGTAATTTGAGAGTTTGGAATTTTATTAGGTGAATTAGGAATTAGGTGAATTAGGTGAATTTTCAATTCTCTTTTTCCACTCCTCCCTATACCCCTCTCTCCTATCGCTCTCATGAAACTTCAACATCTGATCACTAACAACCACCCGCGTATCCGGCGCGTTTTGCACGCTCATATAATTCAAAACCATCCGCGCTTTCTGCATCCCGCGCGCCTGCGCCTCCATTATGCTGCCATAACTCCCGCCCCACATTTTTTCTAAAACACGCTTTATTTTAACTGATAGTCTACCATCTTTAACCTGCCAGCGCGAAATCGGCGTGAACTGAACAAACGCGTTAGGCAAAGATTTGCTCGCCCAAACATTCGCGCGCTGAATTTCTGCCAACAAATTGTCCGGATCATAAACCGGAATCAACTGCGCCAGCCAATATTTTAAATAAATATCGTCTTCAATCGCAATTTTCTCTAAATTCAAATTGTCATCGGTAACATAAAAACTCAAACAAATCCGATTCTTGATTTTTCTTTTGGTTCGTCTTAATCTAAAAAAACTCAAAGTCAATGTGGCTAACGCGCGCGCCAACCAAATCCGGCCGGCTCGCGTAACGATAAACACGTCAATATCGCTGTTTTCTTCCACCACCGCGCCGGCCACGGTATTACAAACAAAAATCGCGTGAACAAATGGCGCCCAGCGAATTTTTTTAATTCCCCTAACCGCAATTTTCATCTTTTGTTCAACAATTTTAACTTTATCCTGCCTCGCCGCGATCGTATCTTCTCTGCCAGGTAGGAAGTAGAAGCCGCAGTGATGTTGAATTTGTTGTAAATGTTCAAGTTGTTCAAGATGTAACAAAAAATCAGTGTAATTAATGCTATATAAATATCTACCAAGCTCTTCTTTAGTAAGCGGATAATCAAAAATATCAAAATACGCCAAAGTCCGTAAAGCTGATTGTCTTATTATCTCATCCATACAACCTATAGTTTACATAAAAACCTGTAAAAATAAAAGACACTTTGCGACAGAATACAAAATACAGA
>CAYHSR010000164.1:0-1596 GCA_964359335.1 uncultured Gammaproteobacteria bacterium
CATTTATTTTTTTCAAAATTTCTATTATTTCTTGTGAATTTATGGAATCAAGATTGCCGGTCGGTTCGTCCGCCACCAAAATTTTTGGTCTGTGCACCAAAGCACGCGCAATCGCCACCCGCTGTTGCTCTCCGCCGGATAATTGGTATGGATAAGATTTTGTTTTATGTCCGAGACCGACAATCTCCAAAAGTCGCGGTACCACTAATTTAATACGCGCGCCGGATTCACCGGAAACCTGCAAAGCAAAAGCCACATTCTCATGAATAGTTTTTTTTGGAAGAAGTTTGAAATCCTGAAAAATAACTCCAATCTGGCGCCGCAAAAGCGGAACATTTCTGTATGGAATATTAGTGATATCCCAACCGCCCACTTCTATTTTTCCTTTGGTAGCATGTTCTTCGGCAATAATCAATTTGACGAGAGTAGTTTTGCCGCTACCGGATTGCCCGACAACCGACACAAACTCTCCCGATTGAATACCAAGATGAACATCTTCCAAACCGACACTGTCTTTATTGTATCTTTTTGTCACCCCTACCAAATTTATCATACATTTATTAGCAGATTAAGTTTGTAAGCAGAATAAGCAGAGTAAGCAGAATAAGCAGATTAAGCAGAGTAAGCAGATTAAGTAAAAAGTAAAATAACAATACATTGCTTAATCTGCCTATTCTGCATATTCTGCTTAATCTGCTATTAATAATATTGTATCATATTTTTATAAAAAGAAAAACCATGCGCTTTTTGAACGCAGGGTATTTAGTGGAGCCCTCTGCCAGAATCGAACTGGCGACCTACGGTTTACGATACCGTCGCTCTGCCAACTGAGCTAAAAGGGCGCGAGGTTCATTCTTATTAGCCCCTTTTTTCACTGCCATCAGGATTGATTATAATAACCGTTCCTCCATCAGGTTTCTTGTTCGGATCAGGTGTTTTTTCCTGATCTGGCGGAGTTGGGATATCAATCCGAGGACGTTCTTGTTCTCTTCGTTTCCTTTTTTCCCTTTTATTCTTTTCTTCAATAATATGCGCTGGAAGTTTGGCCATTTCTTGTCCTAGCATAATAATTTTATATTAATATTGTACTGTAAATTATGTATAAATAATACCGTAATTATACTCGCCTGTCAATATAAAAAAACAAAACCCCGGCCTCGACATTCACCTTTCAAAGTGATGCCGAGACAAGGGTTCAAACCGATTAAACCTTAAGAAGGCAACAATTTTTGCCCCACCGATTATTGTGGATACCAAAGAAACCCGATTGCCAAGTTCCATCTTTCCAAAAAATTACCGGCATAACCAACACTCCATCAGCATTACGTAATTCTGTGCCGGGAAAGAATAAATAATTGTAGTCAAGAAACTTAAACGGATCAATTTCCTCATAACGCTCCTTGATATATTTCGCGTCAAAAATACCAAGATTAGCCCCCCAATTAATCGCGCGTTTAATCAGCAACTCACCATTAATTTCTTCCTCGCCTTTTACTCCCGTCCCATCATTTAATACGGCTTTTATATCTGCGTTTTCTAAAGTTACGGGATATATTTCCGCCTCAACATTAAGAATTTTTCTTAGTTCTTCAATCG
>CAYHSR010000165.1:0-1593 GCA_964359335.1 uncultured Gammaproteobacteria bacterium
GTCAACATATTGCCAACATATAACGGTGGCAAATTCTGATCGAGAAAATCCAAGTCATTTTGTTTGACCACTAGATCATAACGTTCAAGTTTTGACGGCAAAAGCGACTGGGGCAAATAAAAAATGTTGGACAGTTTATTCACAAACTGGACTTCGGCATGATATTTTCGATAAAACTCCACCCGATCAATATTGCGCCAATAAAAAAAATAAAAACAACCAAATAAAACAATCAGCAAAAGAATAATAATTCTCGCTTTAACAAGCCGATAATATATTTTTCTCAACCAATGAATCATGGGGTTTTAACGGGCTGTAAGCGCTCTAATATTCTACATCGTTTTTGGCAGTAATTAAGACCACATCGGAAATTCCAGCTAATTTTTCCAATTCAGCAGTGAAGGCCAGGGAATCTTTCTCGGAAGTAAATTTGACATTGAAACTTAGCTGCAAAACATGACCCTGCTCCCTGGCCTTAATATTTAAAACACCACTGCTCTTTAAATATTTATCAAAAATCACTTTATACGCATTTTCCTGGTTTTGCCTGGTATCCAAATGAAAACTCAAAATGTAATCAAATTTTCTAATAGACCCGAAATTCATTCTATTTAAAACCAGCATTACCGCCAAGACAATAATCGTGGTGGCAAAAGCAATAACGTAATTATTGCTGCCGACCGCCATGCCGATGGCCAATACTAAAAACATGTAACCCATATCTTTGGCGTCTTTAATGGCCGTCCTAAACCTGATCAGAGAGAACGCCCCGAAGGCGCCAAAAGCTCTGGCAATATTATTGCCGATTACCATCATGACGGCCGTGATTACTAGACCACCGATTATTAAGGTCAGGACATAGGACTGGGAATAAGACAGGCCCCTGTGAGTTTTTTGGTAGGTAATCGCCACCAGCAAGCACAAAACCAAAACAATGATCAGATTCATCACCACCAGGGCAGGATCGGAAAACCCCAGTGATGGCTGATTGCTAATGGAATTAAGCAGGGTCTCAAACATAGATTTTATTATTAATTATTTTTTTATATTTTAAGATTGATAAACTTCTACGTGATCCTTATCGGCCAACCAAGGAAAATCAGTTTCCAGGGAATTGCAATACTTGGAAAACGGCCTTTGATCCAAATTAAATCTTCTAATTATCTGATGGAACCAAGCCGGCAAAATATTATTAAACTTGACCTCCAAAATAGCAGTGCCGAAAGCGACAAAACGCTCCTCGCCCTTGGTATCCAGCCAATCGGCCGGATATGTTTTCAGATTAAAATCAATAGTCACGCGAAAATTCGGATCCAATTTACTGATAAATGGTCGGCGCTGATAGTAAACCATGATTTGCGGCATCATACTGTTGTATTCCTTGAGCCACAGAAAATCATTGAGGGTATTCTCCTCGGCTGCAGAAAGATTAAAATCTTTTTTCTTATCTGCCAACAATAAATCCTTGGCTTGCTGATAAGTCAACACCAAACGGTCCTTGACTACCACCGTATCGTATTTCTTTTTTATTTCCAAAAAGACCGGGGTCTCTGGTTTAAAATCGCCGTCATAAACCCTCACTCGCAACTTTTT
>CAYHSR010000166.1:0-1582 GCA_964359335.1 uncultured Gammaproteobacteria bacterium
CGGTCAAATAGTTTTTAGCGATTATAGTGTCATCTGCGGTGATGTAATTGTTTTTAAAACTCGTTAGTCCCATCAGAGCTTTTTTGCTATCAGCGCGTTTAGCGATGATTTCAGCGGCCGTTTGTCCGTGCACGGCATAATGCATCTTATTTTGCACAGTTGCAAAAAATTTTTGCGTCAGTTCGGCATCAAGCTTGTAGTCAATGCTTGTCGCATAAATATCCGTCACTTTTTGATAAAACATCCTCTCACTGCTTCTGATATCCCGCACTCTTTGCAATAATTCTTGGAAATATCGCGCCCGGCCGCTGCCTTGTTTTAGTCGTTCGTCGTCTATTGTAAAACCTTTGATTAAATATTCTCTCAACCGTTCTGTCGCCCATTTGCGAAATTGCGTTCCACGATCCGACCGCACGCAATAGCCAACAGCTAAAATGGTGTCAAGATTGTAGTGTTTTGTGTCGTAATTTTTGCCATCAGTGGCAGTTATTAGGAAATTCCGAATAACTGACTTTTCGTCCAATTCGTCACTTTCAAATATATTTTTCAGGTGTTCATTAACTGTTGGAACGCTTACATTAAAAAGTTCCGCAATCAATTTTTGCGTCAGCCAGACATTTTCATCCTCAATTCTGACGCGGATTTTTTGTTCATTACCAATAATTTGATAGATTGCTATTTGTGGTTTGTTTTCTTTGTTTTTCATATAAACAAGGCGGCTTGTTTGTTGTCCTCCATAGTTTTTTAATTAAATATTTTCTTCATTGCATGAATGGGGCGATGTCTAAAAGGTGATTGATTAAAAGCTTATGTAGCTTATGCCCAAAGCGTTAAAAATAAAAGCCCCAGTAGTATTAATAATGAACTGATAGAAAATATAGCAATTACTTTTTTAGGTTTTTGAAAGTTGTGTTTGCCTATGATTACACCAATTACACTACCTGTAATTATTGCGATACACGTAGTCAAAGGAAAAATGAAGAAATAGAATTGATATGGAGTAAATATGTAATGATGAATGTAGTATTTGGGTACATAAAATGTAACAAATCCACTTAAAAAATAACCCGAGATAGTAAAAATAATTGAAAAAAACACGCCAGAAGTAATTTGTAGGAATAATTTATTTTTATTATTATGCATAATTTATTTATCTTGTTTATTTAAACACATTATTTAAAGTTATCTTATTACCCATTACTAAAATTATCAATTCTCAACCTGCTTACTCACATTCGCCAATATTCCCACACCAGCCAAAGCGATCATCAATGCCGTGCCACCATGGCTGACAAACGGCAAAGGCACGCCGGTAAGAGGCAAAACTCCAACCATGGCGCCGATATTTAAAAACGATTGCGTGATAAACCAAATAATTATTCCTGATACCATTAATCTGCCAAATTCATCCGGCGCTTTTTTTGCTAAAAATAATCCGCGTTGTGCTATTAAAATTAACAGGATAATTAAACCCAGAGCAAAAATAAAACCCATTTCCTCGGCAATTATCGCGTAAATGCTGTCTGCGGACACTTCCGGTAAATATTGAAACTTCTGTAAAGAGCCCCCCAATCCACGTCCA
>CAYHSR010000167.1:0-1577 GCA_964359335.1 uncultured Gammaproteobacteria bacterium
TGATGATGTTTTTTTAAAAAATCTTCTGAAAAAGGCGGGGGGGGAATTTTTGTGGGTATTAATAATTTAAAAAAATCATCCATTTTTTTAAATTCATCCGGCCCGATAAAATTTTTACCCATTATTTTTTTTGCTTCGTTTATCTTCGTCATAAGCTTTAAAATAATTTTAATTATTATCTTATTTTGGCCATGTCTATTTCTTGGGTGGGGGGTCTTTCTTTATAAGCTTCTTTCAGCCGCAATTTTTTTATAATAAACTCTCCTCTCTGAAAATTCTCACCGTTTTCTTTTTCATAAATTGATTTGGAAACGGGGAGATAATAAGGAACACTGGTGAATATCGAAGAATAATCCTGTTTAAAAATTTTAACTTTTTTGTTGTGAACCGATACGGATGTTGATGCCACAGACGGAAAAAACTCGTTAATATAAACAAATTTGCGCGCCACCCGGTCAATTTCTGCTATGGTTTTGAAAAAACCTTCCCTTGGCAACCATTGTAAAACCATCCTCAAGACAACAACATCAAATGGTCCCTTAACGGGCAAATTATCAGAGTGTCCGACAATAAATTCCAAATTTGAACATTTTTTATGTCTGGTTTGGGCAAATTTTATCGCCTCCCTGCTTGGATCTATTCCGATTACTTTGGCTTCAGGTAAAATTTCTGCCAAAAAACCAGTGAAAATCCCGCAATTACAACCAATGTCCAAAATATTTTTAATTCGCGCCTTTTTGAGAATTTTAAACAATTTTTTAACTTCTAATTTAGCATTGATTAAATCGCTTTCGATGGAGACAGGGGAGCGCCGAAAATATTTATCACTTTCTCGTGTCCATCGAATTGTGTCTGCCAAATCAGTTAGTTTCATAAATTTTAATTTAATGATGCCGCTGGCGGATGGGAAAAATTGCGAAATAACATAATACCGGGCAGGGCCAGAAAAAGAGCGACGAAACCGGGAATAAAACTGGCCTCAACTGACAATTTAAGATTGGCGGCAATCGCGAAAAGTACCCCAATATTGCTATAAACATGAAAAACGCCCAAACTATTAAGATATTCTTCCGCCGAAAGTTTTTCTTTGAGCCAAGCCAGACAAACTGGATAAATTGCAGCCATTGAAAATCCGAGTAAAACTAAACTAAACAGAACCAAAAAATGTATTGACGTCCCGACAAATAAAAAAATCCCAAAAATGGCCGTAAAAGTCAGTATTATCAAAAGAACCGGCTTGCTGAACCGACCGGCAATTACCCCACTGGAAAAGCTTCCCGCAATATTACTTACTTTAATTACCGTCACCAGCAACGCAATTGAAACCACCCCCATCAAGCCAATAATTATGATGTTCATCGCGGTAAACACTTGGGCTTGCAAAAAATTGGCGCCAAAAATAAGAGGAAATAAAACCAACATTTTCCCATTAAATACATAATACGGCTTAAAAGGGCGGGGCTTAACTTCTTCTTTTACCGGCTGCACCCAGGGCAGAAAAAAAATGCCAATAAAAATTGACATAGCCAAAAGAAGATAAACAGACTCTACGGCCAATATCCGCACCAGATACGAAC
>CAYHSR010000168.1:0-1564 GCA_964359335.1 uncultured Gammaproteobacteria bacterium
TAAAAAGATTGTCTTCAAAACATAACAATATTTTGGTAGTTGGCGATGACGCGCAAAGCATTTATTCTTTTCGGGCGGCGGATATTCAAAATATTTTGGATTTTGAAAAGACATATTCGGACGCGAAAGTTTTTAAATTGGAGATCAATTATCGTTCCAGTCAAGAAATTTTGGCGGTAGCCAATGAAGTAATCGCCAATAATTTAAAACAGTACAAAAAAGAATTGCGGACTATTTTAGTCGGGGGAACTAGACCGATATTGCATCCGCACATGGATCAATCAGAGGAAGCTCGGTTTATCGCGCGGAAAATAAAAGAAAAATTAAGCGCTGGCGTGAATCAACGTGAAATTGCCGTATTGTTTCGCGCCGCTTTCCATTCGCAAATGTTAGAAATGGAATTAGTAAAAAATAATATTGCCTATGATTTTAGAGGTGGCATGCGGTTTTTTGAACGGGCGCACATTAAAGATGTTTTGGCCTATTTGCGACTCTTGAATAATATTTCCGACAGCGCGGCTTGGACGCGCGTTTTGACGATGCAGGAGGGGATTGGACCGGCGGGTGTACAGAGAATTGTTGAATGTGTTGGAAATGTTCAAAATGTTGGAGATATTGTAACCTTAGGAAATGAAATATTTAATGGAAAAGCTAAACAGGGATGGTGTAATTTTGTTCAGATTTGGGAGAATATGTTAGAAGTTGGTCAACAGAATGTGTCGGCGTTAATTATAGCGGTTAAAGAATCAAATTATCAAGATTATTTATCGGCTGAATACGAAAACGCCAGAGATCGGATGGATGACATCGAACAATTAGCTGTCTTTGCCGAATCGACCAATAGTTTAGAGGATTTTTTGGCTGAGGCGACTTTGCAGGAAAACTTCCAATTGGCGAATCCCCTTCCATCCGTTCCTTCCATAAAAGTGGCGGGAGGATTAAAAATTGTGCTATCGACAATTCATCAGGCCAAGGGGTTGGAGTGGGATACGGTGTTTGTAATGAATTTATCGGCCGGGGCGTTTCCCTCCGATCGGGCATGGAAAGAACACGAAGGTATTGAAGAAGAAAGAAGATTATTTTATGTGGCCATTACTCGCGCTAAACGGAATTTGTATTTAACTTACCCGCAAGAGGGCGGTAGCTGGGCCGGTTCTGGCGGAGGACCGAGTTTATTTATCGAAGAAATCCCCATTGGCCTTTTAGATGACCGGTCATTTATGAATAATAGTACTGTATTTAATGATTTGAATGATGAGAAGGAAGATGTTAAATACGTGACTGAAGATGAAGAATGGAAACCAAAAAAGAGGACAGGATTTTTAATTGATGTTTAATGCTTATTGAGATAGCGTACGCCATCAAAACTGCTTTGGCCCCTACCCCGTATACTAGACACACAGTCCCTTTCTCCTGTAACCATACCAGCGACGATAAAAATGACTAATAAAAATATATATGAGCTAAAGATGCCACCATCTGTTTATGCGGATAGATTAAAATTTAATTCACAGAATATTGGTAAAACAGAGAACGGAATGAGTGTTTAAAAAATGGGTACTTG
>CAYHSR010000169.1:0-1540 GCA_964359335.1 uncultured Gammaproteobacteria bacterium
TATCCCCTTCGGCAACCTTTTCCTAGCACCCACGAGACACCTCCTTGGCACTTATCATCCGCCCGTGGCAGACTACTTGTGCCTCTACGGCCGGGACCAATTCCCAGCCAAATTTATGTCTTTTTAGCGAAAACAAGACAAAAATATGGCTGGGAAAACGCTTTTTTATACAAAGAACAATATGATTTTATACCACATTTTTGGGGTTTTGTCAAGACCACCCTCTGTGCATAAAATTTTAAGCCAACACCAGCCTGGGTCACACAGTTCAAAATTTTTTACAAATACAACAATCCAATCCCTCCCAACATCAACACCAACGCCACTAACTTTAAAACTAAATTCTTCCGATCAAACTCTTCTTTCATTATCCTCGGAACAAAAATAGTCAACAGCGCGGCGATGATGAACACAAAAATAGTTTGAAAGCCCTCAAGCGCGCTTACCAACGAAACCGGACCCAACGAAATCGCCCTGGTGTTTAAAAATAAACCAAAACGACTACAAATTGCAATAAAAATCACAATAAAAATTAATCGCCAATTAATACTCTTAAATTCAGACTGATATTTCTCTCTGAATTTTTTTGCAGAGACAATCGGAATCAGCCACAACAACATGGAAGAAGATGCTATTAAATACAGGAGTGAAAATGGTGTTTGTTGTGTCAAGTATCTCATAATAATATCGTAGCTGGAAAAAAATAAGCACGCCACCAACATCAAAATAAAGGCGCGAGAAAATTTCCATTTGCCGCCGCGCCAATGGAGGCAAGCGATTAAACTGCCGGATAATAGAATGACAAAAGCCAATAACTGTTTTCCCGCCAGCTTCTCTCCCAACAAGAGCCAGCCAAAAACAAAATCAAATATTGGTATAAATACCCAAAGAACATTAATTCGGCTGGTCTCTTCAATTTGAATCGCTTTAATATAAAACAAAGTTCCTAATATAAAACCAATGCCTGCCAACACAGCCCCCATCATCAGTGGCCAAGCAATCCAATTAAATGTTACCAAGGGAAAAAATAATAAACTAACCAAACAGCCAACAATAAGGCCGCTAATTGTGTAAAAATAGGGACTTTTCAACTTTTTATCCATTACATACCGATCCCCTAAATTACCTAAAGCCCATAAGAGGTGGGCTGAAATTGCCAAAATTACCCAAAGCATAATTTTAAAATTCACCTAATTGACCTAATTTCTAATTCACCCTTCGGCTTGCCTCAGGGCAGGCTCTAATACCGATTGAAGAAAAATCACAGTTATGATACTATAAAAACACTTTAATTTCAATTATATGATACTACCTCCAAACTCAATCATCGCCTCCGGACCGATCATTGTTGAGAATGGTAAAATCCTGCTTAATAAAGAAAAAAAGCCATATGGAGCATCGTTTTGGATGTTCCCGGGAGGCGCAGTGGAAGATTTCAGTTTGCCACTGGAAGAAACCTGCAGGCGTGAAGCTAAAGAAGAAATGGGTATAGATTTAACCGATTTAAAATTATTTAAAGTTACTATCGTCAAACGTCCTG